>NZ_JBVVQU010000014.1:113771-124689 GCF_055811555.1 Mesorhizobium sp. WSM4813 | reverse complement strand
AATATGATGACGCCATCCTGGCTGGCCTCCTTCCCAGCCAGCAGGTTGAATCAAAATTGTCGTGATTCGGGAATCCCCACGATTCAATCAAATGACAGAACGCTCTAGGGATATACGAACCAGGCGGCGGCGCTCTCATCGTCAAAAGCAGGCGCGGTCAGGCGCCCGACGGGGTCTCTTCCAATTCCGCAACGGCGCTGGTGTGGATGGTCATCGTGTTGCCGCGCCAGTCGACGGCACCGCTGAGCCAGCCGCGCGCCCAGATGGCGGGAAGCATCACGTCCCGCGCAACCATCGCCGGGATCATGCGCAGCGACAGGTGCCAGCCCTTGGCCGAGGCGAGCGCGCATTCCGGGAGATAGGAGACTACGAGAACGGCGATGGCGGTCGCCGACAGGCTGAAGCCGGCGCCGGCCGCAGCAACCAGCGCAAGCGCCAGCGGGATGGCCGCGCCGACCAGGATCTCTGGCGCGAAGAACAGGGGGAAGGTGACGCGGCGCAGGCGTGCCCAGCGGGCTTGGCGCGACCAGATTTCGTCGAGCGTGCGCAAGCCGAGCGGCTGTTCGAAAGGCGAGGCGACGAGATTGACGCGCAGTCCAAGCCCGTTCACCAGCTTGGTCGCGGCCGCATCCTCGGCAATCTCGTCGGCAAGCGCACGGATGCCGCCATTGGCGTCGAGCATGGGCTTGTCCCACAACATGCTCTTGCCTTGGGCAAAGCCAAGGCCGATCGCCTCGCCGGTATATTGCCAGCGCGCCTGCAGCGTGTTGAGGAAGGCGCATTCGACCTCCGCCCAGAACCCGTCCGGCCGCGAGCCGATCGGCGTCGAGCAGACAAGGCCAGTGTCCTGCCGCCATGCCGCCATCAGATGCTGGACATAGTCCCTCGGCATCAGGACGTTGGAATCGGCAAGGATGACCCAGTGGTGGCGCGCCGCCTCCCAGCCCTTCACGCAATTGTTGAGTTTCGGATTGCCGCTGATGCGATCGTCGCCGACGAGCAGCCGCGCCGGCACGGCCGGAAAGCGGGCGATCGCATCGGTGATCGGCCCGACCACCGGGTCGTCGGCATGGGCGACGCAGAAGATGAGCTCATAGCACGGCCAGTCGAGAGAGAAGGCGCGCTCGAGCGTTTCCTCGGCAAACGGCTCGACGCCGCGCGACGGCACGACGATCGACACCGGCGGCGCCTTGCCGGCTGGCGGCGCGATCCTGCCAGGCCGCTTCAGCTTCAACGAAGCGAGCAGGATGCTGGCGAGATTGACAAGAAGCAGAGCTGTGGAAAGCACGGCGGCTGTGACTGTCAATTCCATCGATATCTGGTCACTCCAGAAAAAAACCGGCCGCATGAAAGCCGTTTTCAACAGTTCGACAGAATGCTGAGTCGCCCGGCCCTGCACACCATCATTGTCATGTGTCACTTAAATGACATTGTTCTTCGCCACCTGCGCGCAAGGAGGAGGGCAATGACGGGAGCACCCCGTTGACCAAACTGCGGAGAGCGTCGAATGTTCCGTCTGCATATTGTGGAGTAATTTATGTACAGCGCCGTCACGCGCAACATCGAAGTACAGGTCAGGCCGTTCTATCTGGAAGATCGCTCCGACCCGTCGGAGAACCGCTATGTCTGGGGCTACCAGGTGACCATCGACAACCAGTCAGATGAATTCGTGCAGCTTCTGTCACGCTATTGGCACATCACCGACGGCACCGGCCGGGTCGAGGAGGTGCGCGGCGCCGGCGTTGTCGGCGACCAGCCCGAACTCAACCCCGGCGACAGTTATCAATATACGTCTGGCTGCCCGCTCTCGACGCCGTCCGGCATCATGGTCGGCCACTACACGATGCGCAACGAGCGGGGCGAGACGTTCGACGTCGCCATCCCCGCCTTCTCGCTCGACCTGCCGGGCACGCGGCGCACCGTCAACTGACACTCACTTGGGTTCCTAGGAACCCAAGTTCTGCGAAGGCACCGCACTCGGTATTTGGCGATTCCTCCTTCCATTGGAAGAATGCCAGCGGGCAGATAGGCAGCACTGACGCTCGTTATTGAGCCGCGGCAAACTCCGCCGGGTCGAAGTCATATTGTTTCGAGCAGAATTCGCACGCGACGTGAATGCCGCCATCCTCGGTGCTGTCCCTGATCTCGTCGGCGGAGAAGCCTTCGAGAATGCCGCGGATCTTCTCCCTAGAGCATGAGCACTGGTCGGCTACCGGTACGCCGCCGAAGACGCGGACGCCGTGCTCGTGGAACAGCCGGTAAAGCAACCGTTCGGCGCCGATCGTCGGGTCGATCAGTTCCGTCGGCTCGATGGTGCCAAGCAACGCCAGCAGTTCCTGCCAGGAATTGTCGGCCGGATCATGGATCTCCTGGCGCGGATCGCCGTCGCCTCCCGGAAGATCGGGCACGCGCATGCGGTCCGGCGATTGCGGCAGGAACTGCGCCAAGATACCACCGGCGCGCCATTGCTCGCGGGCACCGCCGACGCCGGGCGTCAAAAGCTTGGCCACCGAAAGCTTGAGATCGGTCGGGATCTGTTCCGATTGGCGGAAATAGGTGCGCGCGGAGTCCTCCAGCGTCTCGCCGTCGAGCTGGACGATGCCCTGATAGCGCTGCGTGTGGGCGCCCTGGTCGATGGTCAGCGCCAGGACACCGCTGCCGAGCAGCGTCTGCTGCGACGTCTCGCCGGCAGACGTCAGAGCCTCCAGCCGGTCGGCGTCGAAGCGCGCGTAGGCGCGTAGCGCCTGCGGCGTGGAAAAATCCGCCACTAGCATGTCGACCGGCCCGTCCGTGCGGGTCTGCAGGATGAACTTACCTTCGAACTTGAGCGAGGTGCCGAGCAGCACCGTCAGCACGCAGGCCTCCGCCAGCAGGCGAGCGACCGGCTCGGGATAGTCATGACGGCTGAGTATCGCGTCGAGCATCGGCCCGAGCTGGACGGTGCGGCCGCGCACGTCGAGCGGGCCGACCTCGAAGGGCACGACATGATCGTCACCGGCGTAGCCGAATTCGCCGAGTTTGGGTTGTTGTTCAGCCAATTGATGAGTTTCCAACATGACAAAGCTCCAGGGCGCGGCCATGCCGCCCTCCGGGGCGCATGCGTCGAAACGCGCTCGATTTACGTGATGGGCCTGAGATAGGCACCACACATTGCCGGATCAAGGTGGGCCGGATCAAGGTGGGCCGGATCAAGGTGGGCCGGATCAAGGTGGGCCGGATCAAGGTGGGCCAGATCAAGGTGGCCCGGATCAAGCGCCCAGACACCAGGCCAAAACCGCCTTCTGGGCGTGGAGCCGGTTCTCGGCCTCGTCGAACACTACCGAATGCGGCCCGTCGATGACTTCGTCGGTGACCTCCTCGCCGCGATGCGCCGGCAGGCAGTGCATGAACAATGCGTCAGGCTTTGCCTTCGCCATCAGCGCCGCATTGACCTGGTAGGGTGAGAAGACATTGTGACCGCGAGCGCGGTGCTCCTGGCCCATCGACACCCAGCAGTCGGTGACGACGCAGTCGGCCCCGTGGACGGCCTCCTCGGGCGAGCGGGTGAAGTGCAACTTGCCGCCATGCGCCGTCGACCAATCGACATGCTTCTGTGCCGGCTCGCTGCCTTCCGGCACGGCGACGTTGAGATTGAAGCGGAACCGCGCCGAGGCCTCCAGCAGCGAATGCAGCACGTTGTTGCCGTCGCCGGTCCAGGCGATGGTCTTGCCGGCAACCGGACCGCGATGCTCCTCGAAGGTCATGATGTCGGCCATCAGCTGGCAGGGGTGGGTGTCGTCGGTCAGCCCGTTGATGACGGGAACGGTGGCGTTCTCGGCCAGCTCCAGCAGCCGGTCATGCGATGTGGTTCGGATCATAATCGCATCGACATAGCGCGACAGCACCTTGGCCGTGTCGGCGATGGTTTCGGAGCGGCCGAGCTGCATCTCCGTGCCGGTCAGCATGATGGTCTCGCCGCCGAGCTGGCGCATACCGACGTCGAAGGACACGCGCGTGCGCGTCGACGGCTTGTCGAAGATCATCGCCAGCACTTTGCCTTCGAGGGGTTTTGTCCGCTCACCAGCCTTGAGCTTTGCCTTTCGCACCACGGCATCGTCCAGCATGAAGCGCAGATCGCCCTCGGAAACGACGGAAAGATCGGTAAAATGGCGAAGGCTCATTTGGGGTCTTTCGACTGTTACTTCGCGGCAGCCGCGGCTATGGCATCGGCCAGGCCCCGGGCGCCGGCGCGGATGCGGTCGAGCGCTTCATGGATCTCGGCGTCGGTGACGGTGAGCGGCGGCAGCAGGCGAAGGACGTTGTCGCCGGCCGGAACCGCCAGCAGATGCTGGTCGCGCAACGCCATGTTCACCTTGGTGTTGGGTGCGGCGCATTTCAGGCCGAGCATCAGGCCGGTGCCCCTGATGTCTTCGATGATATCAGGAAATTCGTCGGCGACACCCGCCAGCCCCTGCTTCAGCAGCAACGCCTTGCGCTGCACATCCTCCAGGAAGCCGTCTTCCAGCACCACGTCGAGCACGGCGTTGCCGACCGCCATCGCCAGCGGATTGCCGCCGAAAGTGGTGCCGTGCACGCCGGCGGTCATGCCGACGGCCGCCTCGTCGGTGGCGAGGCAGGCGCCCACCGGGAAGCCGCCGCCGATGCCCTTGGCGACCGCCATGATGTCGGGCGTGACGCCAGCCCACTCATGCGCGAACAGCTTTCCGGTGCGGCCGATGCCGCACTGGACCTCGTCGAAGATCAGGAGCAGGCCATGCTGCTCGCAGAGCTGCCTCAGCCGCTTCAGCGACTGCGTCGGCACCGGGCGGATGCCACCCTCGCCCTGCACCGGCTCGATCAGGATCGCGGCGGTCTCTGATGTGATCGCCTTTTCGGCGGCGTCGATGTCGTCGAAGCCGACCTGGTCGAAACCTTCGACCTTGGGTCCGAAGCCTTCCAGGTATTTATACTGGCCGCCGGCGGCGATGGTCGCCAGCGTGCGGCCATGAAATGCGCCTTCGAAGGTGATAATGCGAAAGCGCTCGGGATGGCCGTTAACAAAGTGGTAGCGCCGCGCCGTCTTGATGGCGCATTCCAGCGCCTCGGCGCCGGAATTGGTGAAGAACACCTTGTCGGCGAAGGTAGCATCGGCCAATCGCTCGCCCAGACGACTCTGCCCCGGTATCTCGTAGAGGTTGGAGACATGCCAGAGCTTGGCCGCCTGCTCGGTGAGTGCCGAGACCAGATGCGGATGGCTGTGGCCCAGCGAATTCACCGCAACGCCGCCGCCAAAATCGAGATATCGCTCGCCCTTGTCGGTGACCAGCCAAGTGCCTTCCCCATGGTCGAAAGCCAGGGGTGCGCGGGTAAAGGTCTCGAAAAGCGCCGAACCGCTCATTATATGCGTCTCCGGAACCGGAAAATCAAAAAGCCGCCAAAGCGGCGGCCTTTGCGGCTTATCGTGTTTTTCGACCATGAAGTCAACGAAAACGTCGCGCAAGGACGCGCGGCAAGCTCTCCAGCGAAACGCCGGCTCATAAGCGACCGGGCAAGTTGGGGAAAACCGAAAAAACCGATTCGTGTTGACCCTCGGACTCTTGTCACCGAGTCACCGCATAAGGTAATTGTAGGTCGAGAAATAACTAGATTTCGTGCGGCGGACCTAATCACCCGATATATGTGGTGTCTGCCCGGCGGAAGCCGGATCGTGGAAGGATTCCGATCGCCGCACATTTCAGCAGGAGCGCGGTCTCATGAATTGGACTGACGAGCGGGTCGAACTTCTTAGAAAATTGTGGTCGGAGGGACTGAGCGCCAGCCAGATCGCCGCACAGCTCGGGGGCGTCAGCCGCAATGCGGTCATCGGCAAGGTGCATCGGCTGAAACTGTCGGGCCGCGGACGCTCGACCGCCACGCCGGCACGCCAGAAGAAGAGCGTGCAGGGTTCGAGCGTCCAGAAATCGGTGTCGCGGGCGGCAAGCACTGCGCGGCATATCACCACGTCGATCGGCGCGACCGCGCTACAGGCGCAATTCGACGCCGTACCGGTGGCGCGTCATTACGTCCGTCCGGTCGAGAACGTCGTCGTGCCGATCTCGCGGCATCTGCAACTCGTCGAGTTAACCGAACGGACATGCAAATGGCCGAATGGCGATCCGCTTTCGGAAGAGTTCCATTTCTGCGGCAACGACGCGGCCGAAACCGGACCCTATTGCAAGTACCACGCCCGCATTGCGTTCCAGCCCGCTTCGGAGCGGCGGCGGAGTAGATAAGGGAATAGGGGAGTAGGGCAGTATGGGAGTAGGTAAAGATTAGGCTTTGTGAGTGCGACCCTGGCAACGCACTACATACTCCCTTACTGCCCTCCTGCCCTACTCCCTTACTCCCCTTTCTTCACAGCCAGCCGCTCTTGCGGAAACGCCAGTAGAGAACCGAGCAGACCAAAATAATCGCTCCCAGAACGACCGGGTAGCCATATTCCATCCTAAGTTCCGGCATGTCGTTGAAGTTCATGCCGTAGATGCCTGCGAGTGCCGTCGGCACCGCCAGGATTGCAGCCCATGAGGCGAGCTTCTTGGTGATCGCCGTTTCCTGGCTCTGGCCAACCAGGAGGCTCGCCTCGAAGGCAAATGCGAGCACTTCCCGCAAGCTGTCGATCTTCTCCTGGACGGTGCGGATGTGGTCGGTGACGTCGCGGAACAGCGGGTGCATAGCCGCATGGATTTGTGGCAGGTCGGCGCTGGTCAGCCGGCGGCAGACTTCCACCAGCGGCAGCGCGGCATTGCGTAGGCGCAAGAGATCGCGGCGCAGCATGTAGAGCCGCTCTATGTCGGAGCCGGTCATCGGCTTCAGCAGAACCCTGTCCTCGATCGCCTCGACCTCGTCCTCGATCTGCTCGAGCACCGGCATGTAGTTGTCGACGATGAAATCGAGAATGGCATAGAGGACGAAATCCTCACCCTTGGCCAGCGAATGCGGGCAGCTTTCCCAATGCTGGCGAACGGCGGCATAAGAAGTCGACGGACCGTGCCTGACGCTGACGATGTAGCCGGCGCCGACGAACAGATGCGTCTCGCCGAAGGTGACGCGCCTGTCGATCAGTTGAGCCGTGCGGGCAACGATGAACAACGCATCGCCATATTGCTCGATCTTCGGCCGCTGATGCGGATGCTCGGCGTCCTCGATCGCCAGATCGTGCAGGTGGAATTGCGCCTGGACGCGAAGCAACAGGTTGCGGTCCGGCTCCAGCAGGCCGATCCAGACGACATGACCTGGTTTCTTGGCCCATTCGCCAGCTTCCTCGATCGGAATGTCGGCGACACGCCGGCCGCCGGTATAGACGCTGGAGGCGATGATGCCCGATGTCGGCGGGGCCGGCGTCAGGTTCCGAACGGTTTCCATCGCTACCTCCTGGAGGCATGGCCTCGGGTCAGGATCAGGAACGTTCGGTAAAGCTTAGCCTAAATCAGCAATGGGTTCGAGAGGCAGCCGCTCACTTCGCCGGTCGCGTTGCGGGAAGCACAATCTTGTCTGTCTTGTCGCCCTTCGGCCGCTCGGCCGGCATCTGGTCGCCGGTAACGATGTAGTAGATCGTCTCGGCGATATTGGTGGCGTGGTCGCCGATCCGCTCGATATTCTTGGCGCAAAACAGCAGGTGCGTGCAAGGCGTGATGTTGCGCGGATCTTCCATCATGTAAGTCAGCAACTCGCGAAACAGCGAGGTGTACACGGCGTCGATCTGATCGTCGCGATCACGCACGAAGCCGATCTTTTCCACCGAGCGCGACGCGTAGACGTCGAGCACTTCCTTGAGCTGCGTCAACGCCAGGTCGGCCAAGGCCTCGATGCCGCGGAACAGGCTGGTCGGCTGGCGCCCTTCTGTGACGGCAACCACGCGCTTGGCGACATTCTTGCCGAGGTCGCCGACCCGTTCGAGGTCCGCCGAGATGCGGATCGCGCCGACGATCTCGCGCAAATCCGTCGCCATCGGCTGGCGCTTGGCGATGATGATGATCGCCTTGTCGTCGATCTCGCGCTGCCCTTCGTCCAAAACGGCATCGTCACGGATGACCTTCTGCGCAAGGCCGGGGTCGGCGTTGACCAGGGCCGCGATCGCCTGTTCGACCATGCGTTCGGCATGCCCACCCATGGCGGCGATGCGCTTCGACAGATATTTCAGCTCCTCGTCATAGGCGCTGACGATGTGCACGGACTGCATGGAGATGCCTTCCCGGGGTCTTCTGGTCCGAGTCGTTTCCTCGAATCCCCGCTGATACGCTAGCCGGATGACAGAAAAAAGAAACCGGTAGAGCGACACAGAGCACGCTCTAAGTCCCTTATCCACGCATCCGGCTATCCTAAAACTTCCGGTTCTCGGACCGACGCCTTCTTAGATAGTGAGGCGTCAGTGCGCCGGCAAATGCACCGTGAAAGCTGCGCCCTTGCCGACCTCCGACTTGATTGAGAGTCTGGCGTTGTGGCGCGTCAGGATATGCTTGACGATGGACAGGCCAAGGCCGGTGCCTTTCTGAGTCCGGCTGTTTTCGACATCGACGCGGTAGAAGCGTTCGGTGATCCGCGGGATGTGCTCCTCGGGAATGCCGGGACCGAAGTCCCGGATGGTTACGTCGATGCCCGGTTCGGGACCGTCATCGCTATGAGCAATCGTCACCACGACACGTCCACCCGACTGTCCGTATTTGCAGGCGTTTTCCAGCAGATTTTCGAAAACCTGGAAAAGCTCGTCGCGATCCCCAGGCACATTAAGCGGCCCTTTTGCGAAATCCCGCTCGATGGCAACGCCGTTTTCCTTGGCAAGCGGCCCCAGCGAATCGATGACGCTGTCGAGGGTCTGGCGGAGATCGACCTCGGTTCCCGGCTTGAGATAAGGTTTCATCTCCAGTCGCGACAGCGACAGCAGGTCGTCGATCAGCCGCGCCATGCGGCCGGTCTGGTTCTGCATGATCTGCAGGAACTGCTCGCGCGCCGCCGGGTCGTTGCGGGCCGGGCCGCGTAGCGTCTCGATGAAACCGGAGATCGAGGCGAGCGGGGTGCGCAGTTCGTGGCTGGCATTGGCGATGAAGTCGGCGCGCATCCGGTCGATGCGGCGCGCCTCGCTCTGGTCCTTGAAGACCAGCACATAGAGGTCGGTGCCGTAACCGACCGAAGACGCACTCACCCGATAGGTCCGCTCGACGGGCAGCTTTTCGGTATAGTCGACGACATCCGAAGCGGCGGCTCCCGATAAAATACTGTCCAGCAAGGCCTGCATCTCGGGCGCCCGGAATTTCAGCGACAGCGACATGCCCGGTGCGATGCCGCCGAAGGCGGCGAACGCGGCGGCGTTGGCATGGACGATCGTGGCGGTGCGATCGAAGATAATCAGCGGATCGGCAACGGCGGCCGCCAGATATTCTCCCGACAGCTGTTGTAGCCCGCCTGCCTCGATCGCCGCGGCATCCTCCGCGGACTGGCGCGCAACGCCGGCCGGCAGCATCGCGGCGGCAAGCAGCAGCACGGCACATGCCAGCAGCACCACATAGCCGGACGTGTCTGCGAAACCATAGACGGTCAGGACCGCGACGGTGCCGGCCGCCAGCAGCCAGCGGCTGTTCCACAACCGGGTAGCGACCGCCTGCGCCGTGCTTCGCTGTTCTGCGCCGCCCATGTCAGCCATTGTCAGCCATTCGCGCGCATTGTGCCTCCGCCCCCACCGGCCGGCCGGGTGAAACGTCCCGCTGGACCGGCGCTAGAGCGCCGTGCGTCCAATTGGACGCACAAAGGACGCTCCACCACTCTCTCAACTGCTGCATCGTTCTTTCCGAAAATCGATTCCGATTTTCGGGCCGATGCAGTAAGGCTCCAATAGCATGAGTCCGGAAACTGGAAAGGTTCGTCTCGATGAAAAAGCCCAAGGAAGATGCCGCCGCGCCCGTTCCAGGTCCGGTCAAGATCCGGATCGACGGCAAAGAGCGCGAGTTCGACATCGAGGATCCCAAGCTTCCGGACTGGGTCGAGGACAACAAGCTGACCGCCGGCGGCTATCCCTACGACAAGAAAATGAACAGCGACGACTATGACGAGACGCTCGAGCGGCTGCAGATCGAGCTGGTCAAGGCGCAGGCATGGCTGCAATCGACGGGCAAGCGGGTGATGTCGCTGTTCGAAGGACGCGATGCCGCGGGCAAGGGCGGCACGATCTTCGCGCTGCGCCAGTACATGAATCCCAGGACAGCGCGCAACGTAGCGCTGACCAAGCCTAGCCCAACCGAACTCGGGCAATGGTATTTCCAGCGCTATGTCGCGCACTTTCCGACATCCGGCGAGTTCGTCACCTTCGACCGCTCCTGGTATAATCGCGCCGGCGTCGAGCCGGTCATGGGCTTCTGCACGCCGGAGCAGCACGAGAAATTCCTGGACGAGACGCCGTATTTTGAACGGATGATCTGTAACGAGGGCATCCATTTCTTCAAATTCTGGCTGAACATCGGTCGGGAAACACAGCTTGAGCGATTTCACGATCGCCGCTGGAGTCCTTTGAAGCGCTGGAAATTCTCGCCGATCGACATTGCTGGCATCACCAAATGGGACGACTACACCAAGGCGCGCGATCTCATGTTCGAACGCACGCACGGGGAATTCGCACCCTGGATCATCGTACGAGCCAATGACAAGCGGCGCGCGCGACTTGCCATCATACGGCGCATCCTGTTGTCGCTTCCCTATGACGGCCGCGATCTCGACGCCATCGGCAAGGAAGACAAGAAGATCATCGGAGAAGGGCCTTCGTTCCTGCAGGCCTGAAGCCGTGGGGGGGGGGGCCCCCCCCCCCCCCCCCCCCCCCCCCAGCCGGGGGGGGGGGGGGGGGTGAGGTATAAGAAAGAGCGCCCCCCCCGCCCCCCCACGACGGCGACCAGCGGCGGAGGGGGGGGGGACGTGG
>NZ_JBVVQU010000014.1:0-113761 GCF_055811555.1 Mesorhizobium sp. WSM4813 | reverse complement strand
CCCCCCGCCGCCCCCCCCCCCCCCCCCCCCCCCCCCCGCCCCCCCGCCCCCCCCCCCGCCCCCCCCCCCCCCCCCCCCCGCCCCCCCCCGCGCCCCCCCCCCCCCCCCCCCCCCCCCCCCCCCCCCCCCCCCCCCCCCCCCCCCCCCCCCCGATTCCAGATGTTCCTGTCATTCTGCCGAATGACCTCTCATGCCGCCAGCCGGGCAATCCGCTGTAGCCGCCGCAGCGTGGTATCGTCCTGCAAAGCTTGCTGAAACAGCGAAATCTCCTGTTCAATGCGATCGCAGAGCGCGCCTGTGTCGCCCTTGAGCAGGTCGCGCGTCTGCAGCAGTGCGGCGACCGGCTTCTTGGCGAGTTGCCTGGCTCTGCCAAGTGCGGCTTCCTCGACATCGCCCACCACGATCTCCGTGACCAGGCCAAGCATCCTGGCGTCCTCGGCACCGAGCGTGTCGCCCAGGCAGAAGAAGCGGAAAGCGCCGGCATAACCGAGTTTCTGCGGCGCCAGGATGCTGGTCGCCGCGTCCGGCACGAGGCCGAAATCGACGAATGGCACCCGGAACGTGCTTTCATCAGATGCGATCACCATGTCGCAATGGAACAGGATGGTGCAGCCGACGCCGACGGCGTCGCCGTTGACACAGGCAAGGACCGGTTTGGGGAACGTCGCCAACGTGCGGAACATGTCGGTGACGGCGGCGATCAATCGTTGATGCTTGGTGGCGTCGAGGAATTCGGAAAAATCGCCGCCGAGGCAGAAGCAGCCGGCAAGGCCGCGCAGCACCACGACGCGCACGTCATCGTCGATTGCGGCTTCGTGGAATATCTTGGCCAGGCTTTCGTAGGCTCGCCCGTCCAGCACCGGCCGGCCGTCATCTGACGACACCGTGACAATTAGCGTATGATTGCGGAACTCTGTTTGCGGGTGGATGTTCATGGCTGTCTCCAATTCTCACGAGGCCTGCCTCATTCCGAGCCTGTCGGGATATCCCCTGGCCAGCACCGGCGCGAAATGACTGCGACGCGAACGCACCACCTCAAGCGTATGCTCGTCGAAGGTGAGCAGTGTGGCGACGACCTGCTGGTTGCCATAGGTGCGCTGGTAGCCAAGCGGCTTGGCCAGGAAGTGCAACTGCAGCGCCCGCAGGACCCACATCGGCTCGAACTCGATGATCACCTGATTGACGTTCCGCTTCAGCCCCCACTCGACGAAGCCGGCAATGAGCTCGGTGCCGACCGTCGAGACGCCGCGCTTGCCGTCACGAAAGCCCGCCGCCACCGCATAGCGGGTCAGTTCCCAGACGTTCGGCCCGGACGGCGGCGTCCCTTCATAGAGGTCCGCCAGCACTTCAGTAAGAAGATGCGCCCGGGTTGTCGGCAACATCCGCTGATAACCGGCGAGCTCGCCATTGCGGATGACGAGCTGATGCACCGCCTCGTCATGGTCGAACTGATCGATCTCAAGGCCGTCGGGGCGCTGCAGATCTGTCCACCCCATCTCCTCGACGAAAATCTTGTAGCGTAAACGATGAACGGCCTCCCAAAGGTCGGGACGTTCCATAAGTTCCTGTGTGGTAAGGGAAAAAAGCATCTGCCGTCTCCTAGGTTCAAATAGGAAGATACGGCCGGGCTGTCCCGAGAAAATTACGCGATCACGTAGGCAAGAATTTCTAGGCCGGCACGGCCGAGCTAGCTAATATAGCCGCGCCTTATCGCTTCCGCGACTGCCTGCACCCGGTTGACGGCACCGAGTTTGCTTTTGGCGTTAAGAAGGTGTTTCTCTGACGTGTGTTCCGAAATGCCGAGAATCTGTGAGATCTCCCATTCGGACTTGCCGACGGCAGCCCATTGCATGCATTCGCGCTCACGCGGCGTCAGTTCGACGTGGTCGATGGTCTTGGCCGCCATCGTGTGGATCTGCATGGCGCGGCCAATCGCATAGGTTGCCACCAGCGAGACCAGCCCAAAATCGGCGCCAGACAATTCGACGGCTTCGCCGCCGAGCGACACCATGACGATCTGGCCATCGAGCGTGATCAGCGGGAAGGCCAATCCGTCGCGTAGCTTGAATTCGCCGGCGTCGCCCATCACTTCGCCGCTGCTCTTGTCGATGCGAATGCCCTGAGACGCTTCCCGCCACTGGAACGGCGCCTGCAGCTGCTTCATGTGGCTGACGACGGGGTCATGGTCGACATAGTTGCGCTCGACGTAGCGCTCCAGCCATTCCCCCGGCCACTCGCAAAGCAGCACATGGTCCTTTTGCTGGCCTCTTGGCGTGCCCGGTTGCGGAACCGTTCCGGCCATCAGAGCTGTCAGGCCGAACTCCGAGGTTATTCCAAGCAGCTTTTCGCAGACCGCGGCCGCCGTATTGGCGTGCTGCAGCTCATCTATGAATTCCAGTGTGCGATCGAAGTGGCCCATTGCAACATCTACCCCATGTTGCCTTCTGCGTTGAGATCAACGGTCCAGCGCTTGACTTGCACTTTGCCATCGACCCCGGATTACAAACCTGCTCCTCTCTGTTTGCAGCGGCTACCCCTCGAGCCGACGCTGCACATGTTTGCAAGCTCGCTAAAGCATAACCCTAAATCGGCGTGATGAAATCAAAAACCGTTGTGCCTGTGGCATTTTCGTACCAAAAGCCACATTGGACAGGACAGGGCGGAGCTCGATCGTGGCAATTCGGTGGATAACCATCGTCTTGATGCTGGCAATGACGGAGGCACAGTGGCTCCCGGGAGCGCATGCCGCGGAGCCGCAAGTGCCGGTGCTGTGGGATGCAAAGGAGCGGCTGCCGAAGCCTGACCTTTCCGCGCTGCCGCGTCTGAGATTCCTGACCACCACCGATTTCCCGCCGTTCAACTTCCTCGACGGAGCAGGCCGCTTGTCCGGCTTCCACGTCGATCTGGCGCGCGCCATCTGCGCCGAACTCGGCATCGCGGAAAAATGCCAGATCCAGGCGCTGCCTTGGGCCGAGCTCGAAGGGGCGTTGCAGAAGGGCGAAGGCGAAGCGATCATTGCCGGCATCGCCGCCACGCCGGAGTCGCGGTCGAAATTCGCCTTCTCGCGTTCCTACCTGCAGTTTCCGGCGCGTTTCATCATGCCGAAGACAAAGGCGTTCACGGAACCGATCTTCGACAGACTGCGCGGCAAGCGCGTCGGCGTGGTCGCCGGCTCCGCGCATGAGCGGATGCTGCGCGATTATTTCGGCACCGTTCAGGTCGTCCCCTTCGACCGGCCGGAAAAACTCTATGATGATCTCAAGGCCGGCAAGGTCGACGCCGCCTTCGGCGACGGCATGCGCTTCGCCTTCTGGCTGGGCGGTTCGGATGCCGCAGCCTGCTGCCGCTTTGCCGGCGGCCCGTATCTGGCGCCAGAATATCTGGGCTCGGGCATGGCCATCGCCACCAGGGCCAACGATCCGGCGCTGGCCGCAGCGTTCGACTACGCACTGCAGGAGATTTCGGTGAAAGGCATCTTCGCCGAATTCTATCTGCGCTATTTCCCGGTCAGTTTTTTCTGATCCGGTCCGGTCAGTTTTCTAGTCCGGTCCGGTCAGTTTTTCCTGAGTCTTCAGGGCCTGGATCAAGTCAAAGTGCGCAGGCGGGCCTTGGCGGCACGGGCGATGGCGGCGACGGTGAGCGTGTCGAGATCGAGCTGGCGACGGATAAGCTGCAGCACCCTCACCTCCTCCAAGCGCATTTCGAGGTCGACGGCCGCAACCTCGAAGGCTGCGGCGTAGGCGGTGTCAAGCAGGCGTTCGGGCAGCGCTTCAGCGACCCGCGCCAAAACGCCTTCCAGCCCGTCCTTTTCGTGCAGCATCTTTTGGCAATCCTGGGCGACGCCGACCAGCCGGCCGTGATCGAAATCCTCGAACACCGGCCATGAGCGGACGACGTCGCCTATCCGCGCCAGTTCGACATCGGTCATGTCGCGATCGGACGCGGAGGTGATGACCATCAGATAGATCAGGGCTTCATGCGGCGGCAACGACATTTAAAACTCCTCAAATGGGCTCCGAAGGTAGGAACGCGACACCGACGCCGCAAGGAAAAAGAGCCGCGATCGTTGACGCCCACGGCAGGCACGCCTAGAGACCGGTTGAAAAGACCTCTTCCGGCCCCCCTTTGCGGCGATGCCGGCGAATAACTTGGAAACAGTGACATGGCGGGATCAAACATCATCGATCTCAATCCAGAGGTGCTTGCGGCAGCGGCCGAAAGCAAGGCGTGGCCGTTCGAGGAAGCCAGGAAGATCGTCGAGCGCTACAAAGGCACTGACTTTCCCGAGACCGTCCTGTTTGAGACCGGCTACGGTCCGTCGGGGCTGCCGCACATCGGTACTTTCGGCGAGGTCGCACGCACCTCGATGGTGCGCCACGCCTTCCGCGTCCTCACCCGGGACGCGGTCAAGACCAAGATATTATGCTTTTCCGACGACATGGACGGCATGCGCAAGATTCCGGACAACGTTCCCGATCGCGCCGCACTCGAGCTGCACCTGCACAAGCCGCTCTCGTCCGTCCCCAATCCTTTCGGCGGCGACTATGCGAGCTTCGCAGACCACAACAACGCAATGCTTTGCCGTTTCCTGGACACGTTCGGCTTCGACTACGAGTTCGCCAGCGCGACGGAATACTACAAGGCTGGCCGTTTCGACGAAGTTCTGCTGCGCGCTGCGGAACGTTTCGATAAGATCATGGCGGTGATGCTGCCGACGCTGGGCAGCGAGCGCCAGGCGACCTATAGCCCGTTCTTGCCGATTTCCCCCAAAAGTGGCCGCGTGCTTTACGTCCCGATGAAGCATGTCGACGCCAAGGCCGGCACTATCACCTTCGATGATGACGGCACCGAAACCACGCTGCCCATAACCGGCGGCAGGGTGAAGCTTCAATGGAAGCCGGATTTCGGCATGCGCTGGGCGGCGCTCGGCGTCGATTTCGAAATGTTCGGCAAAGACCACCAGACCAATGCAGTGATCTACGACCGTATCTGCAATATCCTGGGCGGACGCGCGCCGGAGCATTTCGTCTATGAGCTGTTCCTGGACGAGAACGGCCAGAAGATTTCGAAGTCGAAGGGCAACGGACTGACCATAGACGAGTGGCTGACCTACGCGCCAACCGAAAGCCTCGAGCTCTACATGTACCAGCGGCCGCGGCAGGCCAAGAAGCTCTATTTCGACGTCATTCCGAAGGCGGTGGACGAGTATTACGCCTTTCTGTCCGCCTATCGCCGGCAGGAGTGGAAGGAGCGGCTGGGAAATCCCGTCTGGCATATGCATGACGGTGACCCGCCTGTCGTCGACCTGCCGGTGTCGTTCGCGCTGCTGCTCAATCTGGTCAGCGCCTCGAATGCCCAGAACAAGGACGTTCTGTGGGGGTTCATTTCGCGCCACACATCGGGCGTGACGCCGAAGACGCACCCCGAGCTCGACCGGCTGGCCGAGTATGCGATCCGCTATTTCGACGATTTCGTAAAGCCGGCCAAGGTGTACCGGGCCGCCGATGCGGTCGAGCGCGAGGCGCTGACGAAACTGTCCGAAGCGCTCGCCGCATTGCCGCCAGATGCCGATGGCGAAGTGATCCAGAGTGCAGCCCTCAACGTCGCACGCAAGATCGAACGCTATCAGGACCATTCGAAGCAGAGCCCGGAGGGCGGGCCGGGCGTCTCCGTCGCCTTCTTCCAAATGATCTACCAGGTGCTGATCGGACAGGAGCGCGGCCCGCGCTTCGGTTCCTTCGCCGCGCTCTACGGCATCGCAGAAACCCGCGCGCTCATTCAGAAGGCGCTGGCTGGTCAGCTGGCGGCGTAGCCGTCGTCTCGGTTGGCGGCGTAGCCGTCGCCGACGGATCGAGAATCAGCTGCGTCGGCTGCGCTGCCGCGACAGGGGCTGGTGCCGGAGGCAGGCCGGAGAGACTGGGCGCCGGCCCGAAAATGCCCTTCCTCGCCGTACGCGCCTTCTCGCCGGCCTCCACGTAAGGGCCACCCTCGGCTGCGCGCGCCCAGCCGTTTTCGATCAACCACTGACCGACATCCTGGTTGCCAACGCGGCATTCGGCGGCGATCAGGTCGCGGCCGCCTTCGGGCGGCACCGCGCAAACCACCGCCCGGCCGCGCAGGAAAGCACGGAACGCCGTTCGCGCCCGGCTGCCGCACGTCCAGGACTTGCCGCCGTCGGCGCAAGTCTCGTCCTGCCTGACGATGTCGATACCCGAAATCGCGACCGAGTAGCCCTTGGCCTCGATCACACCGGCGGCCGGCGCGACCGGCTGGAACAGTTTTGTCCCATTCCAGTCGTCGGGCATTTTCGATTTGGCCGGTTTGGGCGGTCCGGCCAGCGCCAGGTCACTCAGCGGTGCGCGCGGCTCGACGCGTTCAAGCTCTTCGGGCTGAAGCTGCGGCGGCGCGACGACCTCGGGATCGATGGCCCTGGAATGCACCTCCGGCCGTGCCGCCTTGGGCTGCGGAATCGCTGATGTCGCAGGCGCTTCGGATTGCGCCGCCATGCCGGCCTGCGCCCGAGCTGCGCCGCGATCGTTTTCGTCATGCAGCACGGTGCGGCCACCGGCGGCGATGGCGACCCCCATCGCCAGGATCGTCACCACCGCAACGGCTGCATGAAGCGGGCGCACCGGCGGCCCTACTGGCTTGCCCAGACAATCCGCGCCACCCATTCGACATCGCGCATAGGGATGTCGCGGTCCGGGTGATCGGGATTGAGCGAGACCAGCATGATCGACTTCGCCGTCTGACGGTCCAGCACCTTGGCCATCACCTCGCCGTCATTGGTCTTGACGACGACCCGGTCGCCCTTGCGGGTGGCAGCGCCCGGCTCGACGATCAGCACGTCGCCGTTGCGGTAGAGCGGCAGCATGGAATCGCCCTGGACCTGCAGCGCATAGGAGGTTTCGGTCGCCTGTGCCGGAAGCTCGATCAGGTCCCAGCCCTGCCCCGCCGGAAAACCGGCATCATCGAAGAAGCCGCCGGCGCCGGCCTGGGCGAAGCCGAGCAGCGGCACCGAAGACCTCTGTGCGGGTAGGGGTCCGGGAACGGGCTTGCCCCGACCTTCGACCAAACCCGTGAATTCGTCGAGCGAGGCGCCCGTCGCCTCGATGATCTTGGCCAGCGATTCGGTCGACGGCCAGCGCGGCCGCCCGTCCGAGGACAGCCGCTTCGACTTGTTGAAGGCGGTCGAATCGAGGCCCGCGCGCTTCGCCAGCCCGGAGGCCGAGAGCGAATAACGCTCGGCGAGAGCATCAATTGCGGCCCATACGCGGTCATGCGAGAGCACTTTTGCTCTCCTTCAGAACAGGAAAAAATACCTTCTCTGTTCTAACCGGTGGCCGCGATCTTGTCCACCAAGAAGGCGGTGTCACGCCGCCTTCTTGGCCTCGCTCCTGGCATAGGGATCGAAGCGTTCGTAGAAAGTCTCGCCCTTCTCCGCCATGTCGAGCAGGAGCTTCGGCGCCTTGAACTCGGCGCCGTACTTCTTTTGCAGGCCCTTGGCGATCTTGACGAATTTCTTTGCGCCGATGCCGTCGATGTAGGACAGCACGCCGCCGGTAAAGGGCGCGAAGCCGAAGGCGAGAATCGAGCCGACATCGGCTTCGCGCGGATCGGTGACGATGCCTTCCTCCATCACCCGCGCCGCCTCCAGCGCGATGGTGACCAGGAGCCGCTGCTTCAGTTCCTCGTAGTCGACCTTTTCAGGCGCCAACTGCGGATAGAGATCCTTCAGGCCCGGCCACAACTTCTTCTTGGCAGGCTTTTGCGGATAGTCGTAAAAACCCTTGCCGTTCTTGCGGCCAAAGCGGCCATGCGTATCGACCAGCGTGTTGATCAGCGCCATCTGCTTCGGGTCGACCGCGTTTTCGCCGAGATCGCGCATGGTCTGCTTCATGATCTTCTGCGCGAGGTCGATCGCCGTTTCGTCGGTGAGCGCCAAGGGGCCGACCGGCATGCCGGCGGCCTTCGCCGCGTTCTCGATCATCGGCGCGGGAACGCCCTCGATCAGCATCTCGTAGGCTTCCGACATGTAGCGCAGCACGCAGCGGTTGACGTAGAAGCCGCGCGTGTCGTTGACGACGATCGGCGTCTTCTTGATGGCGCGCACGAAGTCGATCGCGGTGGCCAGCGCCTTGTCGCCGGTCTTCTTGCCCAAAATGATCTCGACCAGCATCATCTTGTCGACCGGCGAGAAGAAATGGATGCCGATGAAATTCTTCGGCCGCGCCGAATTCTTCGCCAGCGACGTGATCGGGATGGTGGACGTGTTCGACGCGAAGACCGCCGCCGGCTTCAGCACGGCCTCTGCCTTTTCGGTGGCGTCCTTCTTGACGCCCGAATCCTCGAATACCGCCTCGACCACCAGGTCGCAGCCTGTGAGGTCGGCATAGTCCGCCGTCGGCGTGATCAGCGACAGCAGTCTGTCCTTGTCCTCCGGCTTGGCGCGGCCCTTCCTGACCTGATCCGAGATCAGGCTGTCCGAATGGGCCTTGCCCTTGGCGGCAGCGTCCATGTCGCGGTCGAGCAGCACCACCGGAATGCCGGCCTTGGCCGTAACATAGGCGATGCCGGCGCCCATGAAACCGGCGCCGAGCACGCCGATCTTCTTGAACTTGGTTTCCGGCACGCCGGCCGGGCGGCGCGCACCCTTGTTCAGTTCCTGCAGCGACACGAACAGCGAGCGGATCATCGCCGCCGCTTCTCTTGTCTGCATGATCTCGGTGAAATAGCGCTGCTCGATGCGCAAAGCGGTGTCAAACGGCACCAGCAGGCCTTCATAGACGCATTTCAGGATGGCGGCGGCGGCAGGATAGTTGCCATAGGTCTCGCGACGCAGGATGGCGATTGCCGGTGGCCACAGATTGGCGCCGGCCACGGAATACACCGGGCCGCCGGGCAGTTTGAAGCCCTTCTCGTCCCACGGCGCCACCGGCTTCAAGCCATTTTTGATCATGGCCTTGGCGGTCTCGACCAGCTTCGCAGGCTCGGCGATCTCGTGGATCAGGCCCATCGACTTGGCCTTCTGCGGCGACAGCGTCTGGCCGGAGGTCAGCATCTGCAGCGCCTGCTGCTGGTCGGTCAGCCGCGGCACGCGCTGAGTGCCGCCGGCGCCCGGGAAGATGCCGATCTTCACTTCGGGGAGCGCCATCCTGACCTTGTCGGAATCGGCTGCGACACGGCCATGGCAAGCGAGCGACAGCTCGAACGCGCCGCCCATGCAGGTGCCGTTGATCGCCGACACCCATGGCTTGCCTGAGGTCTCCACCTTGCGGAACAGGCCCGTCATATAACCGGCATTTTCGAACAGCGCCTTGGTCGCCTTTTCGACGTCCTTGCGCTTTTCGGCGGCGAAGGTCGTCAGCATCTTCTGCAGCATGGTGATGTCTGCGCCGCCGGAAAACGTGTCTTTGCCGGAGGTGATGACCGCCCCCTTTATCGCCGCGTCGCTCGCCACCTTGTCGACGATGGCGTTCAGCTCCAGCATCGCCTCTTCGGTGAAGACGTTCATCGAGCGGTCGGGCATGTCCCAGGTGACCAGCGCGATGCCGTCGGCGTCGATGTCGAGGGTGAAATTGGTGTAGCTCATCGTGGAAGTCCCTTGATTATCGTGACCGTTTGTGGATCAACGCCTGCTTGGCGCAGGTAATTCTCATCGGTGTCGCCACGGCCGTAGACGATCTGTGTGGGCGCCGACGTCCTGGTGGATAGACCAAACGCGTCGCCAGTCAGAACGGTGTCGACGTCACCGACAATCTGGCTTCTCACCCCACAACGCGGCGAACCGAGCTCGGGAATTGCAAGGCAGATAGCGCTGCCCTGCATATACCATTTGCCTTTGCTCAGCGAGTTACCCTGCCAATGAACCAGGTCGCCGTTAGGGGCCAGGTAGTCGTAGCGGCGCGGCCCCCAGGAATTGATGGTGTTGCCAGAAAGTTTTGAGCAAAGGTCGCCACCGCTTGCCTCACATCCGGCTGCGCCAAGGACTGCGCCTTGCGGAGGCTCCGAGCCGATGGAAGTACACGCCGCGACAGCCCCGAGCGCAATGCCCACCGCCACTCCGGCCAGATGCTTGAACCGCATTCTCATCACACCCGTTCGATGATCGTTGCGGTGCCCATGCCGGCGCCGATGCAGAGCGTCACCAGCGCGGTGTTCAGGTCGCGGCGCTCTAGTTCGTCCAGCACCGTTCCGAAGATCATCGCACCGGTTGCGCCGAGCGGATGGCCCATGGCGATGGCGCCGCCATTGACGTTGATCCTGTCGTGCGAAATGTCGAAAGCCTGCATGTAGCGCAGCACCACCGAGGCGAACGCCTCGTTGAGCTCGAACAGATCGATGTCCGACAGCTTCATCCTGGCGCGCTTCAGCAGCTTCTCGGTCACGTCAACCGGACCGGTCAGCATCAGCACCGGTTCCGAACCGATATTGGCGAATGCACGGATGCGCGCCCGCGGCTTCATACCGAGCGTCTTTCCAGCCTTCTTCGAGCCGAGCAGAACGGCCGCCGCGCCGTCGACGATGCCGGACGAATTGCCGGCGTGGTGGACGTGGTTGACCTCTTCCACCTCGGGATGCTTCTGCACAGCGACGGCATCGAAGCCGCCCATTTCGCCGGGCATGACGAAAGACGGGTTGAGTGCCGCCAGCGACTGCATGTCGGTCGAAGGCCGCATGTGCTCGTCATGGTCGAGGATGGTCAGCCCGTTCTGGTCCTTGATCGAGATCACCGAATTCTTGAAGCGGCTCTCGCCCCAGGCTTTGGCAGCACGCTTTTGGCTCTCGACCGCATAGGCGTCGACGTCGTCGCGCGAAAAGCCATATTTCGTGGCGATCAGGTCGGCCGAGATGCCTTGCGGGACGAACCAGCCGGGCAGGCCAACGGAGGGGTCCATGAACCAGGCGCCGCCGGATGCGCCCATGCCGACGCGCGACATCGATTCGACACCGCCGGCGATAACAATCTCATCTGCGCCTTGCGCGATCTTGGCTGCACCGAAATTGATGGCGTCCAGGCCAGAGGCGCAGAAGCGCGAGATCTGCATGCCGGGCGCTTTTGTGTCGTAGCCCGCCTCGAAGGCGGCGGCGCGCGGAATGACAGACCCCGCCTCGCCGACCGGGTCGACGCAACCGAAGATGATGTCGTCGACGGTGCCGGTATCCAGCCCATTGCGGTCGCGGATCGCCTCGAGCACCTTGGCGCCGAGCCGCACCGCCGGCACCTCGTGCAGCGAGCCATCCTTCTTGCCCCTGCCGCGCGGCGTGCGCACGGCGTCATAGACATAAGCTTCGGCCATTTTCCTGCTCCTTGGTTTGCTAAAAAGTCGCTCAGAGAGAGCGTCCAATCAGCAATTTCATGATCTCGTTGGTGCCGCCGTAGATACGCTGGACGCGGGCGTCGCGGAACATGCGGGCGATCGGATACTCATTCATGTAGCCATAGCCGCCATGCAATTGAAGGCACTCGTCGACGACTTTTCCCTGCAGGTCGGACAGCCAGTATTTGGCCATCGAGGCCGTCACCGGGTCGAGGCCACCATTGATATGGCGGGCGACGCAGTCATTGTAGAAGACCCGGCCGATGGTCGCCTCGGTCTTCAGTTCGGCCAGCTTGAACTGGGTGTTCTGGAAATCGATAATCGCCTTGCCGAAGGCTTGGCGCTCCTTGACGTAGTCGATGGTCAGCGCCAGCGCCCGCTCGACCATGGCGATGGCGCCGGTGCCGATCTGCAGCCGCTCCTGCGGCAATTGCTGCATCAGCTGGACGAAGCCCTGGCCTTCCTCGTGGCCGAGCAGATTGGAGGTCGGCACGCGCATATCGTTGAAGAACAGTTCCGACGTGTCGTTAGCCTTGAGCCCGATCTTGTCGAGGTTGCGACCGCGCTCGAACCCTTCCACCTCGTCGGTCTCGACGACGATCAGCGAAGTGCCCTTGGCGCCCTTCTCCGGATCGGTCTTGGTGACGACGATGATGAAGTTGGCGAGCTGACCGTTGGTGATGAAGGTCTTCGAGCCGTTGATCTTGTACTGGTTGCCATCCCTCTCGGCGCGCGTCTTGACGCCCTGCAGGTCGGAGCCGGCGCCGGGCTCGGTCATGGCGATGGCGCCGATCAGTTCGCCGGTCGCCAGTTTCGGCAGCCACTTCTTCTTCTGCTCCTCCGAGCCGTAGTGGAGGATGTAAGGGGCGACGATCGAATTGTGCAGGCCGATGCCGAAACCGTCGACGCCAACATGGCCGATCGCCTCGATGATGGCACTCTCATGCGCGAATGTCCCGCCCGAACCGCCATATTCCTCCGGCATCGAGGCGCAGAGCAGGCCGGCCGCACCCGCCTTCAGCCAGCACCCGCGGTCGACCATCTCGTTTTTCTCGAACTCGTCATAGCGCGGCGCGATCTCTTCCGACATGAAGCGGTGCGCCATGTCGTAGAGCATGCCGACCTCGTCCGCCGCCCAGGCGGGTTTGGGCAAAGCAAGCACTTCGGCAGGATTTGTCGCCACGATTTCCTCCGCGTATCGACAGGTTAAGGCCGGCTGTGCCGACGCTGTCGAGCTTAGAACGCTTCCGCCGGCAGTGCCATCAATGTCTCGGCGCCGCTGGAGATGCGGGCGAGGTGTGCCGACGTTTCCGGCATGATCCGCTCCATGAAGAAGCGCGCCGTCACAAGCTTGGCGTCGTAGAAGGTCGAAGGCCCATTGGCGCCGTTCGCCAATTTCGCCCCGGCTGCCTTGGCCATCTGCGCCCACATATAGCCCAGCGCCACCAGGCCGAAGAGATGCATGTAGTCGGTCGAGGCGGCGCCGGCGTTGTCGGGCTTGGCCATGCCGTTCTGCATCAGCCACATCGTCGCCGCCTGCAGATCGTTGAGGCCTTTCTTCAGCGCCTTAGTGAAAGGCGCCATCTTCTCATCGGTGCGGTTCTCCTCGCAGAATTCGCCGACCTCCTTGAAGAAGGCCTGTACGGCGCGGCCGCCATTCAAGGCCAGCTTGCGGCCGACGAGGTCAAGCGCCTGGATGCCGTTGGCGCCCTCATAGATCATGGTGATGCGGGCATCGCGCACGAACTGGCTCATGCCGTGCTCTTCGATATAGCCGTGCCCGCCGAACACTTGCTGCGCCATCACCGCGTGGTCGAAACCCTTGTCGGTGAGCACGCCCTTGACCACCGGCGTCATCAGCCCGGTGTAGTCGTCGGCAGCCTGGCGATCCTTGTCATCACTGGCACGGTGGGCGATATCGGACTTGATCGCCGTCCACAGCGCCAGTGCGCGACCGGCCTCGTTGAAGGCCTTCATGGTCATCAGGCTGCGGCGGATATCAGGGTGGACGATGATCGGGTCGGCCTTCTTGTCCGGCGCCTTCGGGCCGGACAGCGAGCGGCCCTGCAGGCGATCCTTGGCATAGGACACAGCGTTCTGGTAGGCGACCTCCGACAGAGAAAGCCCTTGCAGGCCGACGCCGAGCCGGGCCTCGTTCATCATCGTGAACATGGCCTTCAGCCCGCCATTGGCCTCGCCGAGCAGCATGCCTTGTGCCTCGTCATAGTTCATGACGCAGGTCGAATTGCCATGGATGCCCATCTTCTCCTCGATCGAGCCGCAGGAGACGGTGTTCTTCTCGCCAGGATTGCCTGATGCATCGAGCGTGAGCTTCGGCACGATGAACAGCGAAATGCCCTTCACACCTTCCGGTGCACCCTCGATGCGGGCCAGTACCAGGTGGACGATGTTGTCCGACATGTCGTGCTCGCCGGCCGAGATGAAGATCTTCTGGCCTGAAATCCTGTAGGTGCCGTCGCCGGTGGGAACCGCCTTGGTGCGCAGTAGGCCGAGATCGGTGCCGCAATGCGGCTCGGTCAGATTCATGGTGCCGGTCCAGGCGCCCTCGACCAGCTTCGGCAGCCAGGTCGTCTTCTGCTCGTCGCTGCCATGGGTAATGATCGCCGCGATCGCGCCTTGCGTCAGGCCGGGATACATCATCAGCGACATGTTGGCCGAAATCAGATATTCGGAAACGGCGGTATGCACCGCGTAAGGCAGGCCCTGGCCGCCAAATTCGACGGGTGCGGCCAGCCCCATCCAGCCGCCTTCGCGGTATTGGTCGAAGGCCTCCTTGAAGCCTTTCGGCGTCGTCACCGAACCGTCATCATGGCGCACGCAGCCTTCCCTGTCGCCGACGCGGTTCAGCGGCTGCATGACGTTTTCGGCGAGCTTGGCACCCTCGGCGAGGATGGCCTCGACCACATCCGGCGGCGCGTCGGAAAATCCGGGAAGATTGGAATAGCGTTGGTAGCCCAATACCTCGTTCAGCACAAACAGCGTGTCCTGGACCGGCGCCCTGTAGATCGGCATGCGTTTCCTCCACCATGCAGCCTGGTCCCCGAAATCAAGCCCCAAGATGATGTTAGGGACAGCATGCGGACCAAATGTTCAGATCGGGATAGCAAAAGTTGACGTTTGCGTAAACGTCAATTTCTTGGTGTGGCAAATTTTTCCGAAACCCACCCGCGAGCGTAGCGGCGGTACACCATCAAGCCAGTGCGGAACGATTGAAATGTATTCATCCCGGCGTAGCCGGAAGGTAGAAAGAGCCGCGCGGCCAACGCCACGCGGCTCTCATTCGTCAAAGGCCGTTCACCGGAAGCCGGCGAGGCCGAATTATCCGGCGGCGCTGGCCTGCGGCGCCGAACGTTCGCTCAGCATCTGACGCACCGCCGCCATCGAGTTGCTCAACTCGTTGATGGCATCGTCGATCAGCGCCCGCTGCTTCTGCAGACGGGCAAGCTGCTTCTCCGACTTGTCGAGCGCCAGTCGCAACTGCTTGGTGTTGGAGCCGGTCGGGTCGTACAGATCCATCATCTGCTTGACGTCGCGCAGCGAGAATCCAACCTTGCGGCCGAGCAGGATCAGCTTCAGTCGCGCCTTGTCGCGGCGCGTGTAGAGACGGGTCGAGCCGTCGCGCTGCGGATTGAGAAGGCCCTTGTCCTCGTAGAAACGCAGCGTGCGCAGCGTTACTCCGTATTTCTTGGCCATCTCGCCGATGCGGACAAGATCCTCGCCGGCTTTATCAGACATGTCATTGGTATTGGCCGCGGCTTCGCCGGGCGAAACAAGTTTCATGGTCACTGGCTTTCCCCATCTGGTGGCGCCGCGGTCCCGGACCATGCGTCGCCTGAGTGGAAGCGGGGGCGTGCTTCCACTCGTGGTTTCAACAAACAAATCGCAAACGGCACAGTCTGTGCACCCTTACGTTTACGTCAATTCTATACCGATAGCCGCCTCACGAAGCAAGGGCGTTGTGCGGGACGAACTTTTTGCCGCATCCGCCAGCGCATGGTCCGGCGCTTCAGGCGCTCCTCAACAACGTTTTAACTTCTTAAGCTTAGTTAACGCGTTGTTTACCACGTTGGGCGAAATGTGCGCATGTCGGTTACCCGTGTTTATCCTGTAGCGAATTTTTCACGGTTTTTCGGAGCGCGGGTGAACCCCGGGAAGTTGGTCTTCCACCGCAGCAAAGCCACGCGGCCGCCTTCGTTTCCGGCAGGACTTTGGGAAACTGGTCATAAGCCAGCAGTAATTCTGAACGGGCGCATCGATGAACAGCAAGCGGTCCTATCTCGATACACTCAACGCCGGCAGGCAGCGCAGGCCGCACACCACGCTTGAACAGCTCAACCGTTCCCTGGAAACGCTGGAGCAGCGGCTGGAGCGGACGCGCGAGGACATGAGCGAGCGTTTCGATCCGCACCGGCCGAGCGCGGAGCCGCGCTATGCCAGCGCCCGGCCCTATGAGGATCCGCGCCTCGCGCAGCCGCCGAAAAGCCCGGCGCCGGCTACCTTCGACCAGAGTTACCAGGCGATCGCCCGCGATATCGACCGCGTGCGCGGCCAAGAAGACGGCGTCGCCGTGGTCGGCAAGATCGCCGGCGAATTGCGCGGCCTGCGCGAGGAACTGCGCCACCAGATGACCGCCGGCCTGCAGCGCGAATTCGAAGCGCTGCGCAAGGACATCGAGCGGGCTTTCCAGGCAAGCGCCCAGCCGGGTGGCCAGTCAGCGGGAGGCGGCAAAGGCAGCGCCGAACTCGGCGTCGAGTTCGAGCGGCTTTCCGGCGCTATCCAGACTCTGGCGGAAAGGAGCGACGACAGGAGCGTCAACATGCTCCGGCTCGAACTGGAGCAGGTCAAGGCCGCGCTCGCCACGCTGGCGCGCGAGGAGAGCGTGCAGGCGGTTGGCCGCCGCTGGGACGATTTCGACCGCCGCTGGACCGCATTCGAGGATCGTGTCGATGCCGATCAGCGCAAGCGGTCCGACGCACCCGGTCTTTCGATGCTGACCGACCGGCTCGAACAGATCAGCAATGCCGTCAACAATTTGCCGGAATCACTGTCGCTGCGGTCGCTTGAAGAAAAGGTCCGCACGCTTGCCGGCGCCGTCGATCATTTCGCCAGGCAACAGGACAATCGCGGCAGCGGCACATTCGATATGATCGACGAGCGGCTGGATGAGATTTCCCGCGCTATCGTGGCATCCACCGTCGCCGCGCAGGCCAATTCCTTCGACCCCGAACCCTTCGAACGAATCGAGACGCGAATCGCCTCGCTTGCCCAGCAGATCGAGGAAGTCACGCAAAGTCACCCCAGCGGCGAGGTTATCGACCGCCTCAACATGCTGTCGAGCCGGGTCGACGATCTTGCCGGCCGGGCCAATTTGCCGGAGCAGGCGATGGAGCGCCTCGACAAGCAGATCGCGCTCATTGCCGACAAGATCGACAGGGCGCCTGCCATGCCGGATGCCGACTACATCTTCCAGGGGCTGGAGCAACGTTTCGACGTGCTGTCCGGCATGATGGAGCGCCGCCAAGGCGACGCGATCGAACAAGGCAACATGCTGTTTCGTGATCTCGAGCGCCGGCTGGACGAAGTCGTCGACAGGCTGGACCAGCGCACGCCGCAGATCGACGGGGCTGGCATCATGGACGCCATCGACGCCCGCTTCAGCGCGCTGGCCCAGCGCATGGAAACGCGTATTCCCGATTCCGCGAGCGAAGCGGCCATCCGTGGCCTGGAAGGCCGGCTCGAAGATATTTCCAGCCGGCTGGATTCATCCGCGGCACAAGTCGCCGGCATCGACCCGGCCCTTATCCGCAGCCTGGAAGCGCAAGTCGCGGGTCTGTCGGCGCATCTTTCGAAGCCCGGAACGCCACTGCCGGAATTCGAGGACATCAGCCCTCGTCTCAACGAAATCGAGAAGTCGCTGGCTGGCACCCGCGATTCCATCCTAAGCGCGGCGCGCGAGGCGGCCGAGAGCGCCGTCCGTTCGTTGGCCGGCTCCAGCGCCAATACGGCGGCCGTCTCTGGCCTCGCCCAGGATCTGAAGACGCTCGAAGCACTGACGCGCCGTTCCGACGAGCGCAATTCGAGGACCTTCGAGGCCATCCATGACACGCTGCTCAAGATCGTCGACCGACTGGGCTCGCTGGAAACCGGCGAGCCGACCGAAGCCGCGAGCGAGTTCACGCAGCCTGCTGCGCCGGTGCGCGCGCGGGCGGCACGAGCCTCAAAGATCGCGGTCCAGGACGCGCCGTCCCTGGATATCGACCAGCCATTGCCGCTGGCTGGAGACATGGCCGACCTTGACAGCCATGCCACTGCTATCATGCGCGTTGAGCCAGGTTCGCGTAGCGAACCAGGCACTCGCACGCCGGCCGAAGCCGCTGCGGCCGCGGCCATGGCGGCGCTTGGTTCGGATACGATGACGGAGAAAAGTGGGCAGCCCGGCGGCCGTAGGTCGATGCTCGGCGGACTGGCGCGCGCCCTCAAGGGTAAGAAGGAGGCAGACGTTCCACCGCTTGCCGGCTCGGCGCCTGATGTCGGGATACCGAGCGCCGATCTCGACGAGCCGCTGGATCCGAAGGTTGCCAACCGGCCGCTGGAGCCCGGCTCCGGCCCCCCCGACCTCAACGCCATCATGAAACGCGTGCGCGACGAACGCGGACCGCCGGTCAGGGCCGGCAATGCCGATGCATCGAAATCCGACTTCATCGCCGCAGCCAGACGCGCGGCGCAAGCGGCCGCTGCCGAGGCCGACGCTCTCAAGCGGCAATCGACGATGAGCGGCCCGGTGAAGGCGCTCAGGATCGGCGACCTGCTCAAGGCGCGGCGCAAGCCGATCCTGATGGCGGCTGCCGCAGTCATGCTGGCGCTCGCCGGCTTGCAACTAGGCAAGGCGTTTTTCTCCGATCCCGTCGAAAGAGCCAGCAATGATGCGGCGCCGATCGTGGCCGCGCAGCCAGCGGACACCGCGTCGGCCGGTACCGCCAGCGAGTCGAAGACGGGCGAGCAAGCTGCAGCACAGGACAGCGCCCCGGCCCGCGCCATCCGGCAGGCAGAGCCGTCTGAACCGGTAGCCGAGGATGACATGCCTGCACAGACCGCCCGCGCCGCGCGGTCGGACGCCGGAACGCCGATGGGCACCGCACCCGAGGCCGTTCCCGCGCCCATGACTCCAACGGTGCCCGATCCGGCGGCAGCGAACGTGACAGCCTCGGCACCTGCGGGCTTGACGGCTGCGGACGCCGAGCCAATGGCCACAGCGCCGGCCGCCACACCCGCGACCCAGGACATGACTGGCGCGGTCACCCTTGCGGATGCTTCGACGGCCATTGCCAAGATCGACATCCCAGCGGATGCCGGCCCAGCTGCCTTGCGTGACGCAGCGGCCGGCGGCGACGCCAAGGCGTTATTCGAGATCGGCTCGCGCTACGCCGAATCGCGCGGCGTCAAGCAAGACATGGCAGCGGCCGCCAAATGGTACGAGAAATCAGCCGAACTCGGCTTCGCACCCGCTGAATACCGCGTCGGCAACTTCTATGAGAAGGGCACCGGCGTCGCGCGCGACGTCAAGAAAGCGAAGACCTGGTACCAGCTCGCCGCGGCGCAGGGCAACGCCAGCGCCATGCACAATCTCGCCGTGCTCTTTGCCATGGCTGCGGACGGCGTGACCGACAATGAATCGGCCGCGCACTGGTTCCAGGCCGCCGCCGATCTCGGTATCAAGGACAGCCAGTTCAATCTCGGCATCCTGGCGGCGAAGGGCGTCGGCATGAAGCAGAATCTCGAAGAGTCCTACAAATGGTTCGCGCTCGTCGCCAAGACCGGTGACAAGGATGCGGCGGCAAAGCGCGACGAGATCGCCAAGGCGCTCAGCCCCGAGCAGCTCGAACGCGCACGCGCCGCCGCCGAACTGTGGAAGGCAAAGCCGCTCGATCCTGCGGCCAATTCGGCCGACATTCCCGAATCGTGGCAGGACGGCACGCCGCAGACGACCGCCAGCGTCGACATGAAAAAGGTGGTTCAGAACATCCAGCGCATTCTCAACAAGAATGGCTATGAGGCCGGGAATGCCGACGGCGTGATGGGCCAGAAAACCAAGGATGCAATCATGGCTTTCCAGACCGACAACGACCTGAAGGCGACGGGAGCGGTCGACGAGAAACTGGTCAAGGCTCTGCTTGCGCGCAAATAACGTCAGATGCGTCGTTTCCGCGACGCCTTTGCCACACATTCGCCTGTTAACTGATTGAGTTGTTTTTTGTTTCGGCGGCGTGGCGAGGTTTGACTTCGCCGCCCGGCCGGCGCAAGAACGAGATAGGCTTTTTGGCGCGAAATGCCCGCAACGGTTGCATTCGTCGAGAGGCAAACTGATCGAGACTGACGGGTGGGCATCTATCTCCCGATCGCGGAAATTTCCGTCAACATCTTCGTGCTGCTGGCCATGGGCGCGGCGGTGGGTTTCCTTTCGGGCATGTTCGGAGTGGGCGGCGGCTTTCTTATCACGCCGCTGCTGATCTTCTACAACATACCGCCGGCGATCGCGGTCGCCACCGGCGCCAACCAGGTCATCGCCTCCTCCTTCTCCGGCGCATTGTCGCATGTGAAGCGCGGCACGCTCGACTTCAAGCTCGGCGGTGTGCTTTTGGCAGGCGGCATCGTCGGCTCAACCGGCGGCATCTTTGTCTTTGGCTTCTTGCGCCGACTCGGCCAGCTCGACCTGTTCATCTCGCTGCTCTACGTCGTGCTGCTTGGCACCGTCGGCGGGCTGATGCTGGTCGAGAGCGTCAACGCCCTGCGCGCCACGCGTAGCGGCGCGGCACCGGTGCTGAAGAAATCCGGCCAGCACAACTGGATCCACCGCTTGCCGCTGAAGATGCGGTTCAGGGCCTCGAAACTTTTCGTCAGCGTCATCCCGGTGCTCGGGCTTGGCGCCGGCATCGGCTTCCTGTCGTCGATCATGGGTGTCGGCGGCGGCTTCATCATGGTACCGGCGCTGATCTATCTCTTGAAAGTGCCGACCAACGTCGTCATCGGCACCTCGCTATTCCAGATCATCTTCACCTCCGCCTACACCACGCTGGTCCATGCCACTACCAACCAGACGGTCGACGTCATGCTCGCCTTCCTGTTGATGGCGGGCGGCGTCGCCGGCGCGCAATACGGCGCCAAGGCCGGCCAAAGGCTGCGTGGCGAGCAGCTCAGGGCGCTGCTGGCGCTGCTGGTGCTGGCAGTCGCAATCCGGCTCGCCATCGATCTGTTCGTGACGCCGCCCAACCTCTATTCCCTGTCCGGCGTGGATCCGACCTGATGGCGGGCTTGAGGGCGTTCTTGGCCGTTGCCTCGCTGTCGCTGTTCGCCGCCGCGTCACCGGGAAAAGCGCAGACGCCGGTTACCGAAAACATCCAGATCGGCCTGTCCACCGACCATGTCTCGATCACCGCCGGCTTTTCCGGCGCCGATCTCACCATCTTCGGCTCATTGGAAAATGCCGACCCGCTTGTCGCGCGCCAAGGGCGCTACGACATCATCGTCGTGCTTGAGGGTCCGGCCCGGCCGGTCGTCGTGCGGCGCAAGGACCGGGTGCTCGGCATCTGGATCAATCTGGAGTCCGAGACCTTCGAGAATGTGCCGGTGTCCTATTCAGTGGCAACGACGCGCCCGCTGCAGGACGTCACCGACCCCAACAGCTACAAGCAATTGTCGCTCGGCGCCGCCAACATCTACATGCAGCCGGCCGACGATGGCGACAGTCCCGCGACAATCCAGGAATTCACCGCCGCGCTGCGCGAGCGCAAAACGGCGACCGGCCTCTATAGCGAGAATGTCGGCGGCGTGCAGTTCCTGTCGCAGAACCTGTTCCGTGCCACCGTCAGGCTCGCCCCCAATGTTCCGGTCGGCACCCACAAGGCTCGTGCGTTCCTGTTCAAGAGCGGCCTGTTCATCAAGGAAAGCTCCGCCCAGCTCGAAATCCGCAAGTCCGGTTTCGAACAGTCGATCTTCCGCGTCGCCCACGATTATTCCTTCCTCTATGGCGTCTTCGCCGTGTCGCTAGCCATGCTGACCGGCTGGCTAGGAAGACTGGTCTTCCAAAAGGACTAAAGCGCGTCGCGTTTGACCAGCCGTCATGCGACGCGCTTTAGGTTGTCGTTGTTATGCATGTCGTTATCGCAAAACCGCTGCACACTTTTGCGCGACATGCATCAGACCCCTTCCGAAAGGTGGTTCCCCTTTAGAGGTTCATGGGTTAGACCGCGACCCCGGCCCGACCGGACACGAGCTGTCGCTCCCCAAATCAAAAATACAGGACTTACGATGCGACCAGCATTCGGCGGTATCGACTTTGGCACTTCGAATTCCACCGTGGGCGTGGTCAGGAACGGGCAGCCGCAGCTGGTGGCGCTGGAAGACGGCGAAGTGACGCTGCCGAGCGCGGTGTTCTTCAACTTCGAGGATAACCGCACCTATTTCGGGCGCCGCGCCGTCGCCAACTATACCGACAGCATCGAAGGTCGCCTGATGCGCTCGCTGAAGAGCGTGCTCGGCAGCTCGCTTGTCCATGAAAAGACGCGGATCAAGGCACGGTCGATCGCCTTTACCGAGATCATCGGTCTGTTCGTCGGCCATCTCAGGAAAAGGTTGGAAGAGGATGCCGGCGACGTGGTCGAGAGCGTGGTGCTCGGTCGTCCCGTGCAGTTCGTCGACGACGATGCCGAGGCCGATGCCAAGGCCGAAGGTGAACTCGAAAACGCGGCACGCGCCCAGGGCTTCAAGCATATCGCCTTCCAATTCGAGCCGATCGCGGCGGCGCTCGACTACGAGCAGAAGGTTACGCGGGAAGAACTGGCGCTGATCGTCGATATGGGCGGCGGCACATCCGACTTCTCGATCGTGCGCGTCTCGCCGCAGCGCGCCCGCTTCCTCGATCGCAAGGACGACATTCTGGCGAGCCGAGGCATCCATATCGGCGGCACCGACTTCGACCGGCTGTTGAGCATTGCCCATATAATGCCGCAACTCGGCTACCTCTCGCCGACCAAGGACGGCAAGCGCAACTTGCCGGCCAGCTACTTCATCGACCTCGCGACATGGCAGCGCATCAATCTGGTCTACACCGCCCGGGCGATGACGCATTTGCGCCAGATCCGCTACGAGGCGGAACGCGCCGACCTAGTCGACCGTTTCATCCACATCGTCGAGCATCGTTACGGGCACGCGCTGGCCGCTTTGGTCGAAACGGCCAAGATCGAGCTGACGGAACAACTTTCTGGTGATGTCGTAGTCGCGCTGCCCGGAGCGAAGTTTGCGGCAGAAATTTCGCGCGCCGGGCTCGAAGCCACGATCGCCAGGGATATCGAACGGGTGGCCGCGACGGTTGGTGAGACCATCCGCGACTCGCAGGTGAAACCATCCGACATCACCGCGGTGTTCCTGACCGGCGGATCGACCGCCATCCCGCTGGCAAGGCAGCAGATATTAGCCTTGGTGCCGCAGGCGTCCGTCATCCAAGGTGACATGTTCGGCTCGGTCGGGCTTGGGCTGGCGCTCGACGCGCAGCGGAAATTCGCCTGACCCGGCTTACCCGCGGACGGTCTCGCCAACCTTCGCGCCCAGATGCGCCTTGAGCGCGATCTGGGCCAGACTTGCCTGCCGGTCACGATGCGTGATCATCGCGAAATCGCGCTTCGGCAGATCGATCGGCACGGACCGCAGGCTGCCTTCGGCGACCGCGTGCGCGACAACGAGCTCCGAAATAATGGTGGCGCCGGCGCCGGCCTCGACCGCCTGACGGACCGCCTCGTTGCTCGGCAGCACCAGGAATATCCGCAGGTCCGCGAACGAGATCCCTTCGCGGCGAGCAAGATCTTCCAGCACCTCGCGGGTGCCCGATCCGCCTTCCCTGATGATCCAGCGGAGCTCCCTGATATCGCGATACCCGCGCGAGACTTCTGCGATCTCGGGATGCGAATGCGCCACGACCAGCATCAGGCGATCCACATCGACCTTGGCGCGCCGCAATATGTCGGAATCAGTGCGCCCTTCGACCAGGCCAAAATCCGCCGTGCCGTCCAGGACATTGGTCTCGACCTGTCTGGTGTTGCCGATGGTCACGCTCAGCCTGACGGCGGGATAGGCCTCGTGGAAGGAGGCCAGGCGGCGCGGCAGCCAATAGCTGGCGATAGTTTGGCTGGCGGCGATCGAAAGGCTGCCGGTAATCGTCTGCGAGACGTGCTCCAGCACATTGTGAGCGGCAGCCGCCCGTTCGAGCACGGCCTTTGCCTCGGGCAGGAACCTGCGCCCGGTCTGAGCCAGCTCGATGTTGCGGCCGACCCGGTTGAACAGCTGGACGCCGTGCTGCTGTTCGAGCGAGCGGATAGCGGCCGACGCCGCTGACTGCGAAATGCCCAGCAGCTCGGCCGCCTTGGTCATATGCCCTCGCTCGGCGACAGCAACGAAGATCCGCAATTGCTCCAGGGTCATGGGTGAATTAAGAAACAAATTCGATTGGAATTACAAGAGCAACTTGTTAGACGGATCGATTGCTTTGTTCTAAGTTTCTGAAAGAAATTGGAAAAACATCGCGGCCAAGCCACAAAGGGTAGAATGTGATCGGGCGGTTCAAATCCCTGTTTGCCCATTGGACCTGCAGCCTGCGGCGCCGGCTTGCCGGCGACCGCTATCACCCGGAAGAGCACTACATGCGCGGCCCCGGGCCGAAGACGAGAGCCAAATTCACGGCTTACCGAAGCACCGGGTCATGACCCACGGGCCGCTGCGCGGCGCCAATTCCGCACCGTCCCAACGTTCGCTTGCCGACACGCACGCGCCCGACGAGGGCGATGGCGTCGATACGTCGCCTGATATCTCCGACAGCATCGCCAAGACCACCTGCTACATGTGCGCCTGCCGCTGCGGCATCGACGTCCACATCAAGGATGGCAAGGTCCGCTACATCAACGGCAACAAGGACCATCCGGTCAATCGCGGCGTGCTGTGCGGCAAGGGCAGCGCCGGCATCATGCAGCATTACAGCCCGGCTCGGTTGAAGAAACCATTGCTGCGCACCGGTCCGCGCGGCTCGGGAGAGTTTCGCGAAATCGAGTGGGAGGAAGCATTTTCCATCGCGACGGAACGGCTTTCAAAGGTACGCCGCACCGACCCGAAGAAATTCGCCTTCTTCACCGGGCGCGATCAGTCGCAATCCTTGACCGGCTGGTGGGCGAGCCAGTTCGGCACGCCGAATTTCGCCGCACATGGCGGCTTCTGCTCGGTCAACATGGCGGCCGGCGGGCTCTATACGATCGGCGGCTCGTTCTGGGAGTTCGGCGAACCCGACTGGGACAACACCAAATACTTCATGCTGTTCGGTGTCGCCGAGGACCATGATTCCAATCCGATCAAGATCGGCCTCGGCAAGCTCAAGGCGCGCGGCGCCAAGGTGGTTTCGATCAATCCGTGCCGCACCGGCTACAACGCCATCGCCGATGACTGGATCGGCATCCGGCCCGGCACCGACGGCCTGTTCGTGTTTGCTCTCATCCATGAACTGCTGAAGGCCGGCCGCGTCGATCTCGATTATTTGCTGCGCTACACCAACGCCCATGTCCTCGTCATCCAGGAGCCGAATGCTGCCGATGACGGGCTGTTCGCGCGCGACAATGGCGGCAATCCGCTGGCCTGGGACAGGGTGGCGAAAGTGCCCGTCAGCGCCACCGATACCGACGCAAAGCCGGCGCTGACCGGCAACTTCCAGGTCGATGGCCACCGCTGCGTTCCGGTCTTCCAGCTCGTCGCCGACCGCTATCTGCAGGAGAGCTATTCTCCCGACGCGGTCGCCGAATGCTGTGGCGTTTCAGCCGATACGATCCGACGCATTGCCGCCGAACTGGCGCATGTCGCTTTCGAGCAGGCAATCGAACTGCCGATAGCGTGGACCGACTGGGCCGGCCGCGGGCACGAGACGGTCAAGGGACGGCCGGTGTCGATGCATGCGATGCGCGGCATCTCGGCCCATTCGAACGGCTTTCACACCTGCCGCGCCATCCACCTGCTCCAGGTGCTTCTTGGAACGGTGGACGTGCCGGGCGGGTTCCGCTTCAAGCCGCCCTATCCCCGTTCGGCGCCGCCGGGGCCGAAGCCGGCGGGCAAGGACGTCAGGCCGATGACGCCGCTCAAAGGCATGCCGCTTGGCTTCGTCTGCGGACCGGACGATCTGCTGGTCGATGCCGCCGGCACGCCTGTTCGCATCGACAAGGCCTTCTCGTGGGACGCGCCGCTCGCCGCGCACGGCCTCATGCACACGGTCATCCGCAACGCCTGGGCCGGCGATCCCTACAAGATCGATACGCTGATGATGTACATGTCCAACATGGCCTGGAACTCGTCGATGAACACCGTCGAGACGATGGCGATGCTGACCGACAGCGACGAGGCCGGCAACTACAAGATCCCGTTCATCATCTATTCCGACGCCTATTATTCCGAGACTGTGCCGTTCGCCGATCTCGTGCTTCCCGACACCACCTATCTCGAAAGGCATGACTGCATCAGCCTGCTCGATCGGCCGATCAGCCATGCCGACGGCCCGGGCGACGCCATCCGCCATCCCGTCGTCGAGCCAGACCGCGACGTGCGGCCGTTCCAGACAGTGCTGATCGAGCTCGGCGCGCGGCTCGGCCTGCCCGGCTTCGTCGACGACGACGGCTCGGCCAAATACCGCGACTATGCCGATTACATCGTCAATCATGAGCGCACGCCGGGCGTCGGCCCGCTCGCCGGCTGGCGCGGCAAGGACGGGACTTCGATCGGCAAGGGTGACGCCAATCCCGACCAGCTTCAGCGCTACATCGACAATGGCGGCTTCTGGCACCATGATTTTGCGGACGACCAGCGCTACTACAAGATGGCCAACCGCTCCTATCTCGATTTCGCCGAGAATATGGGCTTTATCCCGAAGGCCGAGCCGATCGTCTTCCAGCTCTATTCCGAGCCGATGCAGCGCTTTCGCCTCGCCGCGCGCGGCCATGGTAGGATGCGGCCGCCGGAGGCGGAGCGCAGCCGCATCGAGACCTATATGGATCCGCTGCCATTCTGGTATGCGCCCTTCGAGGAGGCCGCTGTCGACCTCGAGAAATACAAGCTGCACGCGCTGACACAGCGGCCGATGCATATGTACCACTCCTGGGGTTCGCAGAACGCGTGGCTGCGGCAGATCACCAGCCAAAACCGGCTGTTCGTGCACAACCGGACCGCGGCCGGCCTCGGCCTTGTCGATGACGACTGGGTGTGGATCGAGAGCATCAACGGCAGGGTCAAGGGGCAGATCAAGCTGGTCGACGGGGTCAACGCCGACACGGTGTGGACCTGGAACGCGATCGGCAAACGGCGCGGCAGCTGGGGGCTGAAGGACGACGCCGCCGAATCGAATCGCGGCTTCCTGCTCAACCATATCATCGGCGACCAGACCTCCGCGGATGCGAACGGCAAGCGCTATTCGAATTCCGATCCGGTGACCGGCCAGGCGGCATGGTTCGACCTGCGCGTCCGCATCGTCAAATGCGCGGCTGAAGAAGCCGGCTTCACCGAGCCGCAGTTCGAGCGCTTCCGGCAGCCGCCGCATTTCGAACCCTCGCCCGACAAGCTCAGTTTCGGGGCCGAGTTCCGCCGGGAAAGAGAGGCTGCCAGACCATGACCTGCCTTCCCGCCCATACCGACAAGAAGCTCGGCCTGGTCATCGATCTCGACACCTGCGTCGGTTGCCAGGCCTGCGTCACCGCCTGCAAGGAATGGAACACCGGCGGTCACATGGCGCCGCTGACCGACATCGATCCCTATGGCGGCGATGTCGACGGGGTCTGGTTCAACCGCGTGCACAGCTATGAGCACATAACGGAGATGGGTGGGCGCACGGTCAATTTCCCACGCTCCTGCCTGCATTGCGAGACACCGGCCTGCGTCACCGTCTGCCCGACCGGCGCCTCCTACAAACGGGCCTCGGACGGCATCGTGCTGGTCGACGAGGACAAGTGCATCGGCTGCAAATTGTGCAGCTGGGCCTGCCCCTACGGCGCGCGTGAATTCGACACGAGTGTCGGCGTGATGAAGAAATGCACGCTATGCGTCGACCGCATCTATAACGACAATCTGGCCGAAGAAGACCGCGTGCCGGCCTGCGTCGCGGCCTGCCCAACCAGCGCGCGGCATTTCGGCGATCTCGGCGACCCGGCGTCGGCGATCTCGCAACTGGTGGCCGAGCGCGGCGGCGTCGACCTGATGCCCGAACTCGGCTATCACCCGACCAACAAATATTTACCGCCGCGCGCCCATACCACACGCGCCGCATCGGTGCCGGCGCTGGCGCTCGAACCGGTGCGAGCCGAAGGCGGCTTCCTTGGCTGGGTCGACCGCATGCTTTCGCACTGATCAGCGCCTCCATGCATCCAGCCTTCTCCGTCGTCTTTTTCACCACCGCCACGGGCGCCGGTTACGGCCTGCTCGCGCTGCTTGGCGTGCTGGCCGGACTGGGGCTTGTCCCGCCCAGTTTCTGGCTCGGCCTCCTCGGCATGGGGCTGGCGCTCGGCCTGATCTCGGCCGGCCTGTTGTCGTCGGCCGGCCATCTCGGCCGACCAGAACGTGCCTGGCGCGCCTTCTCGCAATGGCGCAGCTCATGGCTGTCGCGCGAAGGCGTTGCGTCGGTCTCGACCTTCGTGCCGGCGGGACTGTTTGCCATCGGCTGGGTGTTCCTCGGCCGCACAGACGGCTGGGTGGCCGTTGCCGGTTTGCTGGCAGCCATCGGCGCGGTCGCCACCGTCTGCACCACCGGCATGATCTATGCGTCGCTAAAGCCGATCGCCCAGTGGCACAGCCGCTTCACTCTGCCCGGCTATCTGATCTTTTCGGCGATGAGCGGCAGCGTGCTTCTCAACGCGCTACTGCGTGGTTTCGCCCTCGGCTCCGATGCCGTTTTAGCTTTTTCCGTGCTGTTGACGTTGCTCGGCTGGGGCTGGAAGCTGGCAACCTGGCGATACAATGACAGGCTGGAAATCCCGACAACCGCCAACACCGCGACCGGACTTGCCGGCGGCACCGTTCGATCGCTGGAATGGCCGCACACCGAGGAAAACTACCTGCTCAAGGAGATGGGCTTTCGCATCGCGCGCAAGCACAAGGCGCGGTTACGCCAGATCACGCAAATGCTGGCCTTCGCCTCGCCTGTTTTGCTGCTGGTTGCCGTGTTCGCCCTGCCATGGCCCTATGCGGCGGTCCTGTCGGCACTCGCCGCAATCGCCCAATTCGCCGGTATGCTGGTCGAACGCTGGCTGTTCTTCGCCGAGGCGAAGCACACGGTTACCCTCTACTATGGCAGGTAGAGCAGCTCAGCCTGGCCGCAGCATTGCGTGGGAAATCGCGAAAATCCGTTCCGTGCCGAGCATATAGGCCATCAGCGTTTCGCGACGGAGCAGCCCGGCATAGGCGCGGTCGAGCACATTGAGGGAGCCGGTATAGGCGCCGAAGGCCGGCATGATCATGCGGCCGCCGTCGCCGGCAAAGCAGCGCCGCCGCACCGAGCGGCCTTGCTGCACGATGCGAGCGCAAGGGTGCAAATGGCCTGATATCTCGCCTTCCACTCTCACCGCCGAAGGCTCGTGTCGGAATACGAGAGAGCCTATGGCCAGCTCGCGCACCGTCTCGCCGGGCAGGTCGGCCGGCGCGTCCGGATCATGGTTGCCGGCAACCCAGAACCAGTCGCGACCGGCCATCAGTGCCTCCAGCCGTTCGCGAAAGCTTGAGTGCATGCGCGCCGCGCCGCCGCCATCATGGAAGCTGTCGCCCAGGCTGATGACGATCGCAGGCTGGTAGTCGGCGATCACCGCCTGCAATCGGAGCAATGTCGCGCCGGTATCGTAAGGCGGGATCAGCGCGCCGCGCCGTGCCAGCGACGAGCCCTTTTCCAGATGCAGGTCGGAGACAGTCAGCAGCCGAAGTTCGGGAAAATAAAGCACGCCGCGCCGATCGCAGATCACGCGCTCGCCGGCGATGCCGATAGAATCGGCATCCGCCAAGGGCGCAGTCATGGCGATCGCAAATGTCATTTTGTCCCCATGGCCTCCTCGACCAGTGTTGCCGCATCCATCAGCAGCGTATCATCGGCCTCGCCATGCACCGGCATCTTGCCGATCTCAAGCATGATCGGCACGGCGAGCGGCGAGATCTGTTCGAGGTTCTTATGCACGATTCGGCCCTGGATACGCGAGAGCATCTCGGCAAGTCTGCTGACATCCAGCAGCCCCGTGGCCGCGTCGGCACGCGTCGCCTGCAGCAGGATGTGGTCGGGCTCATGGCTGCGCAGAACGTCGTAGATGAGGTCGGTCGACACCGTGACCTGACGCCCGCTTTTCTCCTGGCCCGGATGACGTTTTTCGATCAGCCCCGAGATCAGCGCGCAATTGCGGAAGGTGCGCTTCAAGAGCCAGCTGTCGGCCAGCCAGGCTTCGAGATCGTCCCCCAGCATGTCCTGGTCGAAAAGCGCGGCCAGCGACGGCTTCTTCGCCCTGAACATCCTGCCCATGTCAGCCAGCGACCAAATGGCAAGCGCATAGTCGGTGGCGACGAAACCGAGCGGCCTGGCTCCCGCCCTGTCGAGACGGCGGGTAAGCAGCATGCCGAGCGTCTGATGCGCCAGCCTGCCCTCGAATGGATAGGCCACCAGATAGTAGCGGTTGCCGCGCGGAAAGGTCTCGGTCAGCAGGTCGTCGCGTTTCGGCAGCACCGATTTGTCGGCCTGGAAGCGTAGCCAGTCGGCGACCTGCTCCGGCAACTTCTTCCACCGCCGCGGGTCGTCCAGCATAATGCGGACCTGTTCGGCGAGGTAAGTCGAAAGCGGGAATTTGCCGCCGCCATAATAAGGCACCTTGGCGTCGCTGCCGGGCGCATTGGACACGAAGCACTCATTCTCGCGGATGCCCTCGAAGCGCAGCACCTTGCCGGCGAACATGAAGGTATCGCCATGCGTCAGCGTCTCGAGGAACGCCTCCTCGATCTTGCCGAGAACCCGGCCACCACGCGAGGCAGAGCCTCTGCTGCCGGCCCTGATATAACGCACGTTGAGCGCGGGCACCTCGATGATGGTGCCGACATTCAGCCGGTATTGCTGGGCAATGCGAGGATTGGATACGCGCCACAGCCCGTCCTTGTTCAGGCGGATGCGGGCGTAGCGCTCATAGTTCTTCAGCGCATAGCCGCCAGTGGCGACGAAATCGATGACGCGGTCGAATGTCGGCCGATCGAGACCGGCATAGGGCGCGGCCGTTCGCACCTCCTGGAACAGCGCATCGGCATGAAAAGGCGCGCCGCAGGCGCAACCCAGGACATGCTGCGCCAGCACATCGAGCCCGCCATTGACCAGCGGCGGCGTGTCCTGGGCGCCGAGATAATTGGCGTCGAGCGCAGCCCGGCATTCCAGCACCTCGAAGCGGTTGGCCGGAATCAGGATCGCCTTCGATGGCTCATCCATGCGGTGGTTGGCGCGGCCGATACGCTGCGCCAGCCGGCTCGCGCCCTTCGGCGCGCCGACATGCACGACCAGGTCGACGTCACCCCAGTCGATGCCGAGATCGAGCGTCGAAGTGGCGACGATGGCGCGCAAGGCATTCTCGCCCATAGCTTTTTCGACGCGCCGGCGCTGGGCGACATCGAGAGAGCCGTGATGCAGCGCGATCGGCAAAGTGTCCTCATTGACCCGCCACAATTCCTGGAACAGCAGCTCGGCCTGGCTGCGTGTGTTGACGAACAGCAGGGTCGTCTTGTGTCGCTTGATTTGGCTATAGATCTCCGGTGTCGCGTAGCGGGCCGAATGTCCAGCCCACGGCACGCGTTCTTCCGAATCGAGAATGGAGATCTCGGGCTTGGCGCCGCCCGTCACGACGATCAATTCGGCCATGCCGCCCGGGGGATTCTGGCTGACCAGCCAGCGCCGCAATTCGTCCGGCTCGGCGACCGTTGCCGACAGGCCGATCGTCTGCAAGCCGGTAACGAAGGAGCGCAGCCGGGCCAGCCCGAGCGACAGGAGATGCCCGCGCTTCGACGTCACCAAAGAATGCAGTTCGTCGAGCACGACGTAGTGCAGATCCTCGAAGAAACGCCTGGCGTCGGGCGCCGCGATCAGCAGCGCCAGTTGCTCGGGCGTGGTCAGGAGGATATCGGGCGGCGTCAACTTCTGCCGCTGGCGCTTGTGCGCGGGCGTGTCGCCGGTGCGCGTCTCGATGGTGACAGGCAGACCGATCTCTTCCACCGGCTTGCCGAGATTGCGCTCGATGTCGACGGCCAGCGCTTTCAGCGGCGAGATGTAGAGTGTGTGGATGCCGCGACGCGCCTGCCCGGGCTTTCTCCTTGGCCGCCCGGTCAGCTCGGTTAGTGAAGGCAGAAACCCGGCCAGCGTCTTGCCGGCGCCAGTCGGCGCGATCAGCAAAACCGACTGCCCGGCCTGAGCTTTTGCCAGCAATTCGATCTGATGGGCGCGCGGCGACCAGCCCTTTTGCGCGAACCATTTGAGGAATGGTTCGGGCAAGCGCACGGGGTCATGCTGTTCGGCGAGGCGCGGCTGCTCTGTCACCCGCCAGAGGTAGCGCGGCAGCGCGCAATCGCCAAGAAGAATCGGAACAAAAGGTGATCGCTGGATCCTTCTGCGCCATCCGAGATTGGCGAAATCTTCGAAGAGAGCGCCCCTCGCCCCGTTTACGGGGAGAGGATGCCGGCAGGCAGGTGAGGGGCAGCGCCGACGGGCGGAGGTTCGCGCCGCCCCTCATCCGCCCTTCGGGCACCTTCTCCCCGTAGAACGGGGAGAAGGAAGAAGCTACGGCCGCCGGAACCCTGTTGGACCGCCATAGAGATAGCCGATGCGGGTGAGGGCGTCCTTGAACTCTTCAAGCGAGACCAGCATGGTGTGGCCGCTGGCGTGAATCATGGTCTCCGGGTCGGTCATAACAGCGACATGGCCTTTCCAGAACACCAGATCGCCGCGCCGTAGCCCGGCAAAATTTGGTCCAGGCTCGAGCGACTCACCGATGGTCGCCGCCTGCATGTCGGAATCGCGCAGCACTTGCCTGCCGGCCATGTGCATCGCCAATTGCACGAGACCGGAACAATCGATGCCGAAACCGGAGGCGCCGCCCCACAGATAGGGCGTGCCGAGAAAGGTTTCCGCGACCGCGACGTAATCGGCAGCTGGTTTGTTCAAGGGCCTCAAATGGCCCGATATGACCGCCTCGCCGGACGGCAGCAGCGCATAATGCGTGCCGCGCGTTTCGGCCGCGTCCGTCACCGTCACCGCCGATCCCATCGACAGCTGCCCGCTTGGCGGAAACCGCAAATCCGGCCCGGGATAGAGGAAGGTACGCGGCACCGAGACGACATGCGTAGGTGCATGGTCCCGTCCGCCCAGCACGGTGTCGGCGACATAACCGACATAGCCGTCGCGTTCCGCCTGGATCCAGGCCCAGCCTTCAACGTCCTCGAAAACGAGAACGTCGTCGCCGAACAGAAGCTGCGTGTTGACGCCGGCATCCGGGCGCGGCGCCTTGCGGACATTGGCAACGGAAGCGGCGATACGCGCTGGACGGCCGGCGACAAAGCGGTTAGCGGCAACCTTGCCTTTCAGCCTGACGTCGGCGAGATCGGAACGGAAGGCGTGAAGGCGGGCATCCCTGGCGGTCAAATCGGCAACTCGGCTCTATCCTGGTGTTTGAGCATGATCTCTCCCGAAAACCGGTTCCCAACTTTTGCTTCGCTGACCTACGGTTCGGGATCATGCTCTAAATGGGCAGTTCCTGGGCCTTGGCTATGATAACATCGCCGAAGCCCTCGACAAAGAGCGCACCTTCCACAGTTCGCTTGACCAGCACGTTGCGCTTGTCGAGCTCGTCGCGATGGCGCGATACCAGCTTCAGCGCTCCCATCGTGTCGAGCGCACGGGTGATCACCGGCTTGGTAACGTTGAGCCGGGAGGCGAGCCCGCGCACCGTGTGCGGTGGCGGGTCGAGATAGATGGTGAACAGGATCGCCGTCTGGCGCATGGTGAGGTCCGGCGCGTCGGCGCGCACCTGGGACAGCATCACCTGCTGCCACAGTCGCAAGGCCTGGCTCGGGCGCATCGAAATCGACATCCGGCCAGAATGACGGCAAATTGTTTCGGTTCCGTTTCAGTCTCGATAATTTCCTGTCGGACCGCAACCGTCAGGCGTAGCGTTTCGAGATGACCCTTTCCAGCGCGCGGATGGCTTGCGCCTCGCCGCCGGCGAGACCGTACGGACGATCGGACGGATTCCAAGCGAAGATGTCGAAATGCGCCCAGGCGGCGGTCTTCTCGACGAAGCGCTTGAGGAACAGCGCTGCGGTGATCGAGCCGGCGAAACCGTCTGACGTGACGTTGTTGATGTCGGCGATTTTCGACGACAGCTTTGCGTCATAGGGTTTCCACAGCGGCATGCGCCATAGAGGATCCTCGACTGCGACGGAGGCCGCAGCGAGGTCGGACGCCAACGTTTCGTCGCCGGTGTAGAAAGGCGGCAGATCGGGACCGAGCGCGACGCGAGCAGCCCCCGTCAAGGTCGCCATGTCGATCAGCAGCTGCGGCTCGTCGTCGTCTGCCAGTGCCAAGGCGTCCGCCAGCACCAGCCGTCCCTCGGCGTCGGTGTTGCCGATCTCGACGGTGATGCCCTTGCGGCTCACCAGAACGTCGCCGGGCCGGAAGGCGTTGCCGGCAATAGAATTCTCGACCGCCGGGATCAGCACACGCAGCCGGACCTTCAGCCCGGCGGCCATGATCATCGAGGCGAGGCCCAGGACGTTGGCGGCACCACCCATGTCCTTCTTCATCAAGAGCATGCCTGAGGACGGCTTGATGTCGAGGCCACCGGTGTCGAAGCAGACGCCCTTGCCGACCAGCGTCACCTTCGGGGCGTTCTTCGGCCCCCAAATCATATCGATCAGGCGCGGCGCCCCGGCCGATGCGCGGCCGACGGCATGGATCATCGGGAAATTCTTCTTAAGCAGGTCGTCGCCCTTGGTCACCGACACTTCGGCCTTGTACGTCCTGGCCAGGGTCCGAACTGCCTTCTCCAACTCGTCCGGTCCCATGTCGCTGGTCGGCGTGTTGACCAGATCGCGCGTCAGGAAAACGCCATCGGCGATGCGGCGAACGTAAGCCCCTTCAGCGCCGGGGGGCAGCGAAAAACGCAGCGCCTTGCCAGGCTTTTTGCCGTAGCGGGTGAAGATATAGCCGCCGAGCGCCAGTGCGATAGCCGCGATTTCCGGCTCGGCCAGTGCCGAGGCGAAATGCCAATCGCCTGCGGGCAAGGCTCTCGCCAGCGCGCCGATGGCAAGCGCGCCTTCGCCATCGCCCGTGCCGAACAGCGCTCCGGCAAGCGCACCGTTTTCATCCGGTAGAATGAGCGTCCTGCCGGCCTCACCGGAAAAGCCGTTGGCCTTGGCCCAGGCGAGCGAGGACGAGGCAAGCCCAGCTGCATCCAGTCTATCCTTCGCCACCAGATGAACCGGCAGCGTGGTCTTCAATTTTCTCTCGATGAGTTCGACTGGCATTCGATGGTCTCCGGCTTCCGAGTCGGTGTTTTTTTAACTGTCCGTTAGGGTTAACAGAATATTTCTGCGGGAGGGAAGATGGCCACGTAATGGCCACGTTTACGAATGGAGGCCCTGGTGCAGATGCCGACCAACCGCATGACGAACGCCACGGGGAAGCGGCTGATAACCACGGCGTTCATAATAGCGCTCGCTGCAAGCGTTGCAGGCTGCGGGACCAGCAAGTTGACAACCGGCTCGATCGGACGCACCAGCGGCAAACCCCTGGAAACCATGTCGGCCGGCGAGTTGCACAAGGCGACGATCGCGCTCGGTCAGTCCTACGCCAAGAACCCCAACGACAAGCGGATCGCCACGAATTATGCCGCGGCGTTGCAAATGGATGGCGACGCCGACCAATCGCTCGCGGTGATGCGCAAGCTGGCGATCGCCCTGCCGAAGGACCGCGACGTGCTCGCCGCCTATGGCAAGGCACTTGCCGCCAACGGGCAGTTCGAGCCGGCGCTCGACGCGGTACGCCGCGCGCAGACACCGGAATATCCCGACTGGAAGCTGGTGTCGGCGGAAGCCGCGATTCTCGACCAGCTTGGCCAGAGAGACGAGGCGCGGCAGAATTACCGCAAGGCGCTTGACCTCAAGCCGAACGAACCTTCGATCCTTTCAAATCTCGGCATGTCCTATGTGCTGGAAGGTGATCTGCGCACGGCCGAAACCTATATGCGCTCGGCCGCCCAGCAGCCGAACGCCGACAGCCGCGTCCGCCAGAACCTGGCGTTGGTCGTCGGCCTGCAGGGCCGCTTCGACGAGGCCGAGAAGATCGCTTCGCAGGAACTCTCGCCCGACCAGGCGCAGGCGAACGTGGCTTACCTTCGCCAGATGCTCGCCCAGCAGAACGCCTGGAGCCAGCTTAAGGACCAGGACAAGGCAAAGCCTGCCACCAACTAACTGCCTTGCTTCGAACCGGCCAGTTCCCTCAATTCATCGACATGCCGGAAACACAAAAGCCGCGCTGCATCAGCATCGCGGCTTTCGCAGTTATTGTCGCCGTGGCTATTGGCTGCTGGATGTCGGTTCGTCGCCGAAGATGCCGCGCTCGCTCACCTGGATGCCGGCGGGGCCTAGAATGATGGCGAACAGCACCGGCAGGAAGAACAGGATCATCGGCACGGTGAGCTTCGGCGGCAAGGCCGCGGCTTTCTTTTCGGCGGCGTTCATACGCATGTCGCGGCTTTCACCGGCAAGCACGCGCAGCGCGTGCGCCACCGGCGTGCCGTAGCGCTCGGCCTGGACCAGCGCCTGTGAAACCGACTTAACGGACTCCAGGCCGGTGCGGGTTGCAAGGTTTTCGTAAGCCTGCTTGCGCTCCTGCAAGTAGGAAAGCTCGGCATTGGTCAGGATGAACTCTTCGGCAAGTGCCACCGATTGAGCGCCGATCTCGTCCGCAACCTTGCGAAACGCCGCCTCCACCGACATGCCGGATTCGACGCAGATCAGCATCAGATCGAGCGCGTCCGGCCACGCCATCTGGATCGACTGCTTGCGCTTGGTGGCGCGGTTGTTGACATAGAGCACCGGCGCGTAAAAACCGCCATAGGCGACGACGATACAGACGAACAATTTGATGAGAGGCGGCTGCTTCGGCAACCCCCCGAGCACGAACAGATACATCGCAGCCAGGGCGAAGCCGACAAAGGGCAGGACCAGACGGAAGAAAAGAAAACGCGTCAGCGGATTCTGCCCGCGAAAGCCAGCCACCTTGAGTTTTTGCAAGGTGCCTTCATCGGCCAGGGCGCGCCTAAGATCCAGCCGGTCGACAATATTGCGCATGCCGATCGACTGTTCCTCGCGCAGGCCTTTGCGGCGGCGATCGGCCTCGACGGCAAGCCGCGCACGCTGCTTGGCGCGCAATTCGTCGCGCTCCAGCGCCACGGATTTCATGCGCGCCTTGAGCTGGTTTCCGCCGAAGGCAGGCAGCAGCGTGAAGACGGTCGCAAACACCGCGATGCCGACCAGCAAGGCAATCAGAAACGCCGGATCGGTAAGGGTTTTGACGACGTTCTCAGTCATGCGCTCGAAATCCTAAACTTCGAAGTTCATCATCTTGCGCATCACCAGGATGCCGATCCCCATCCAGACCGCCGAGCAGCCGAGGATCAGATTGCCGGCGTTGGTGGTAAATAGAGGCATGATGTAGTTCGGGCTTGTCAGGTAGACGAGAAAGGCGACGACGAAAGGCAACGCGCCGATGATCACGGCGGACGCCTTCGCTTCCATGGAAAGCGCCTGGACCTTGGCCTTCATTTTCTTGCGGTCGCGAAGCACGCGCGAAAGATTGCCCAGCGCCTCAGAAAGATTGCCGCCGGCCTGGGACTGGATCTGGATGACGATACCGAAGAAGCTTGCTTCCGTGCACGGCATTGTCTCAGCCATGCGCATGCTGGCGTCGGGGATCGACAGGCCCATCTGCTGCGAATCGACGATGCGGCGGAACTCGGTCTTGACCGGTTCAGGGGATTCATTGGCGATCAGGCGGACGGCGTCGTTCAGCGGCAGGCCGGATTTGACCGCACGCACGATGATGTCGAGCGCGTTCGGAAATTCGTTAAGGAATGCCTTGACCCGGCGGGCGCGGCAAAACGAGACGAACCAGCGTGGCAGGCCGAGAGCACCGACCAGCAGCGCACCCGGCAAGACATACAACGGTGCGCTGATGAAATAGGCAAGAAACGTCAGGGCGACGCCGCAAACCGCCGAGTAGAGATAGAAGCGCTCAAGTGAGACCTTCATGCCCGCCTGACGGATCTGAGCCTTCAGTGGCGGCTTTTTGACAATGCTCTGGTTGGTTTTTTGCTTCTGTTCGAGATCCTTCAGCGAATCCTGGACCGATTTTCGCCGCTTGGCCGCTTCCGCCATGCGATCGCGCGAGGCCTTGACGACGGCACCATCCGTCTCGGCGGTCTTGATCGTTTCAAGCCGCCTGCCGACTTGCTTCTCGGTGCTGATCCGATTGAACAGAAAAGCATAGGCGACCGCGCCGGCGCTGAAGCCGGCGAGAACGATGAATGCCAATACGGTGCCGTCAATTCCGAACATCGATTCCGGCCCCTACGCTTCCAGACACATCAGCCAGCGCGTTTCTCCATCGCCTCGAGCGCATTGGCGAGGCGCTGTTCCTCGCCATAATAGCGGGCGCGCTCCCAGAAGTGCGGGCGACCAATCCCTGTCGAAACGTGCTCACCCAGCAGCCTGCCGTTCGCGTCTTCGCCCTTTATGTTGTAGAGGACGATGTCCTGCGTGATGATGACGTCGCCCTCCATTCCAATCACCTCGGTGATGTGGGTGATGCGCCGCGATCCGTCGCGCAGGCGTGCAGCCTGGATTATCACGTCCACCGAACCAACCACGATCTCACGCACGGTTTTCTGCGGCAGCGTGTAGCCGCCCATAGCGATCATCGATTCCATACGGTTTAGGCATTCGCGCGGGCTGTTCGAGTGGATCGTGCCCATCGAGCCGTCATGGCCGGTGTTCATCGCCTGCAGCAGATCGAACACTTCAGGTCCGCGGACTTCGCCGACGATGATGCGCTCGGGCCGCATGCGCAGGCAGTTCTTGACCAGGTCGCGCATCGTCACCTCGCCCTCGCCCTCGAGGTTGGGCGGGCGGGTTTCCAGACGCACGACATGGGGCTGCTGCAGTTGCAGCTCGGCCGAGTCCTCGCAGGTGATGACGCGCTCCTCGCGGTCGATATAGTTGGTCAGGCAGTTGAGCAGCGTCGTCTTGCCCGAGCCGGTGCCGCCCGAAATGACGATGTTGCAGCGGACGCGTCCAATGATCTTGAGAATTTCGGCGCCGTGCGGCGAAATGGCGCCGAACTTGACCAGCTGATCGAGCGTCAGCTTGTCCTTCTTGAACTTGCGGATGGTGAGCGCGGTGCCGTCGATGGCGAGCGGCGGCGCGATGACGTTGACGCGGGAACCATCCGGAAGACGCGCGTCGCAGATCGGGCTCGATTCATCGACGCGGCGGCCAACCTGGCTGACGATGCGCTGACAGATGTTGAGGAGCTGCTGGTTGTCGCGGAAACGAATGCCGGTCTGCTCGACCTTGCCGTTGACCTCGATGTAGACGTTCTTGGAACCGTTGACCATGATGTCGGCGATGTCGTCGCGGGCGAGCAATGGCTCCAGCGGCCCGTAACCCAGCACGTCATTGCAGATGTCCTCGAGCAGTTCTTCCTGCTCGGCAATCGACATCGCGAAATTCTTGATCGCGATGATGTCGTTGACGATGTCGCGGATTTCCTCGCGTGCGCTTTCGGGATCGAGCTTGGCGAGTTGCGACAGGTCGATGGTGTCGATGAGCGCGGCAAAGACCTGGCTCTTGGTGTCGTAGTAGGTCTCGCTCTTTTGGCGCTGAATCTTTTTCGGCTCCGGCGCCAATGGCGGCGCCTCGACCGCACGGCGCACGGGCGGCGGCGCGGCAGACGCGCCAAGCGACGGCGGCGGTGCGGGCTTGGCAAGAACCGCCGTTTCCGCAGGGTTTGCCGCCGGCGCGGCAGGCGCAGGTGCCGGCTGACGGAATTCCGGGGTGAACGGGCTGCCGTCGTCGCTGCCTCTTTTACCAAACATGATCGATTACCAATTCCGCTCCGGAAGCATCACTTCTTGCTGCGCGAGAACTTGCCAAGGAATTTGCCGAGGCCCGCTTTCTTTCTTGCCTTGATTTCGCTGCGCCCGGTCAGCACATGGGCAATCTCGTTGATCGTGCCGACAACCGGGTTCTTGGCATCCATTTCGCCGAGCATGCGCCCGTTGTTGGCGGCGTTTCCGAACAGCAACGGTTCGAAGGCAATGACCGACATCGGCGACAGGCCGAGCGAATCGGCGAAGTCGGATGACGAAATCTCCGGACGCTTTGGCACGCCGGCCTGATTGATGATCAGCTTCGGCGGCGGATCGTTCGGGCGAAGCCGTTTGAACATGTCGACCAGATTCTTGGTGTTGCGCAAATTGGCCAGCTCCGGCGTCGCCGTGATCACGATCTCGTCGGCCTTGACCAGTATGTTCTTGGTCCATCCCGTCCAGACGTGGGGGACATCGAGCACCAGAAGCGGCACGCTGCGCTGCGCCGTGTCGATAAGCTGCGTGAAAGCGTCGGGATCGAAATCATAGACCCGCTCGAGCGTTGAAGGCGCTGCAAGCAGCGACAGATGCTGGGCGCACTGGGCAAGCAGCCGATCAAGATAGACCTCGTCGAGGCGCTCCGGTGAGAATACGGCTTCGGCAATGCCTTGCGCGGGATCCTGATCGAAATTGATGTTGGCCGTTCCGAAAGCCAGGTCGAGATCGGCGACAACCACTTCGGACTTGAACAGCGACGACATCGCCCAAGCCACATTGTGGGCAATAGTCGAGGAGCCGACGCCACCCTTGGCACCGATGAAGGCGATCGAGCGGCCGATCGGCTCGGCTTCCGGATCAACGAAAATCGTCGATATCACGCTGACGATATCGGCCATCGACACCGGCGCGATGACATACTCGGAAATGCCGGAGCGGATGAGCTCGCGATAAAGCCCGACGTCATTGTAGTGGCCGATGACCACGACCTTCGAGGTCGGATCGCAATATTCGGAGAGCTGCGTGAGATGCTCGAGCAATTGCGTCGGCTCGCTGCGCGATTCCAGCAGGATCAGGTTCGGTGTCGGCGCCGATTGGTAGAATTCGATGGCGGTGGCGATGCCGCCCATATGGACCTTCAGATGGGCCTTCGCCATGCGACGATCCTCGCCGGCGCGCTCGACCGGGTTGGCAACGCCCTCGGTCTCGCAAAATGCCTGAATCGAGATGCGCGGAATCGGCCGCAACGCGTGCATGGCGGCGATGTCCTGCTGCGAGGTTTCGCCGCCATCTACCGCTGTGTCGTAGGCAAGATTGCTCATCGTCATTTCTTTCCGTGACTCGCGCGGCTCAAGCTCAATAATCAACTTCCGAATTGCCGAGGAACTCGTCCGAAATGCCTCTCTGGCGATAGACGTCGATCACCGCGCCGCGATTTTCCGCGTCGATATCGGATTGCTTGCGCGGTCCGAGCAGATCGGTCGGATTAACCATCTGGGCGGCAAGATTGTTCTGATACGAGCAGCCGAAATCGGCATAGTGCTTGTTTTCCGAGGTCTGCAGGAGGTCTTCGGGCCAGCGTCCGCATCTGTCGGTCTGCGCCTTCACCGAGACATAGGCGACGCGGATCGGCGCGGACGCTTCGGCCGAAACCGACTGGTAGGCGGTCATGACGATCCGGTTCCGGCTGATGCCGCTGGCAATCGCAAGTCTGGCGAAATCGCGGCCGGCCGCGGTCGCGGCGATCTCGTTGGCCGAACCACTCGGGATAGAGATCGTCAGAGTCGGAGCGGCGCTCTTGTCATACCCGTCCAGGAAGCCCAGAAGGGTATCGCGCTGAGAGTCGGTCATGCCGCGATCGCCGGCGCCGACCGGAAGGTCGATCTTCAGGTTCTTCTCAGCAATCACGATCGGATGGGTGGTGCGATAATCGTCCGGAACAGCGCCGACCGTGATGCTGTCCCGCTTGGCGCAGCCCGCCAGCAATGCCGCGATCGCGACGGCCAGGACCGGAATGGCTGGCCGGAAGATCCGCGAACGGCCGGACCGCACCGCTGCGGTGATCGCCCTTGCCTTCAACGCTGACTGAGACATGTCTGCTTCCCCGCTTACTTGTAGATGAACCCGACAACGCCGTGGTAACGGCCGTTGGGCTTGTCGGTCTGCATGGTGCCGTAGACGCGATTGACACGGCCTAGGAACATGCCGGCGCCATCGCTGGCGGCGTTGAAATTGTCGTCCGGCTTGGCAAGAGCGTTGCGCGTCACTGGCTTCACCAGGTAAGGCGTGATGATGATGACGAGCTCGGTCTCGTTGCGGACGAAGTCCCGGCTACGGAACAGCGTGCCAAGCACCGGGATTTTGGTCAGCCCAGGCAGGCCGTTGACGGCTTGCCTGATGTCATCCCGTACCAGGCCGGCGATCATCATCGAGCCGCCGGAAGGCAGCTCCACCGTCGTATCGGCCAAGCGTTTGCGGAGCGACAGCGCATTCATGCCGGGGCTTGTTACGCCATCGGACAAAGATACCGATCCCTCCGTCGTCGGCTCGGAAACCGACGTCCTGACCTTCAGGCTGATGCGGCCGGGAGACAGCACCACCGGCTGGAATTCCAGGCCAATGCCGTATTCGATCTTCTCGATTTCATACGTCTTCACACCGGTCTGGTTATCGTCGGACACTGCTCGGGAAGCGCTGGTCACTAAGTTAAATTCGCCGCCCACTTTGAAAGTCGCCTTCTCGCCGGATACGGCCGTCAACGTCGGCTCGGCCAGGGTTTTCATGACGCCTGACTGTTCCATGGCGTTTATGTAGGCGTCCAGCGTCGAGGTGCCGATAGCCAGGCCAGAGTTCGACAGCGACTTGCCCAAGCCGGCGAAGTTGTCGCTTATCGCGCTCCAACTGATGCCGTTGCTGCTGCCGCTGCCGATCAAGTTGACGCCGAGCTGCTTCATCACCGAGCGGCTGACTTCCGCGACCGTCACCTTTAGCGTCACCTGGTCGTCACCGATGATCTGCAGCAGGTTGACGATCTTGCTGATGCGACGCTCGGAATCCGGATTGTCGATGTCGACACCGGCTTCGCCCGAGCCGCCGGAGGCGGTCTGCGAATATTGTCCTGTGGTCGCTTCACCGCCGGACACGAAGATGGTGGCCAGATCGACCGCGCGCTTGGCATCCAGGGGAGTGTCCACGGTTCCGGTCAGGACGACGTTGTCGTTCAGCAATTCGACCGTGATGGTCGATGAAGGTATGAAGCGCCTGATATAGTCTTCCAATCCGGCGACGTCGCGTTCGACTGCCAGATCCAGGCTGACGATCTGTTCGCCATTGGGGCCGAAGACGAAGATGTTGGTGTCGCCCACCGCCTTACCGAACAGGTAGATGCGCCTGGCGGTGCGGGTCACAGCATCGGCCACCGCCGGGTTGGCGACGAGAATATCATAGGCGTCGCTCGGCAGGTCGATGACCACCGATTTGTTGAGGCCGAGCTTGACGCGCTGGGTGGCGGTCGATGCCGACACCTCGGCGTTCCTGCCTGCCGCATTCGCCTCGAGGAGGCCATGCGCATTCGTTCCAAGGAGGAACAGGCCGATTGCCGCAGCCAGGGTGACCGGCAGTCTAGCGTTTAGCCTCATTGCCTTGCCCCCACTTCGGAAACTTCGCCCGACTTGATCAACCGTACTGTTCCGCGCCGCCCATTGCCGGAAACGAGATAGTCGGCCTCGCCCAGGTTCTTCTCCTGGGTGTCGCTGATCGACCGCAGCGCCAATGTCAGGCGATCCGCCATTTGCTGGGCCACGGTGATGATTTCCGCCTGCTGCGATGTCAGCTCCAGCGTCGCGGTCTGGCCGACCCTGGTCCTCTTGCCTTCCTCGTCCTCCTGGATTGTCTGGTCGATCGCCAGGACGCGAATGTTCTTCAGAATGGTCTCGGTCGTAAAGCCGCTGCCGCCGGCCGCGGCATCGGCTCTGCGGGTCATGATGACGTCGACGAAATCGTTGGGAAGAATGAAGCCGCCGGCCGAAGTGTCGGCCGATACGGCTGTGGCGACGGCCCGCATGCCGGAGGGCAGGATCGACGACATGAAGCTTTGTCCCTCGCCGATCAGCTTGGAGCGCCGCAACGGCTCACCGGCATACATCGCTACACGGGCAACGCCGCCTTTCAGCTTCTCAACTGCATCGGGCTCCGCGGCGCGGGTGATGAAATTCGCGTTGACGCCATCGGCCGGCCAGGACTGCCAATTGATGTTGTTCTCGAGCGGACTGCCCATCGGAACGTCGCCGGTCAGGACAAGCACGTCCTGCAGCGCGATCGCCGGCGCCTCGGGCCCGGAATTGACGATTTGAGGCGGCGGAGCCGCCACCATGTTTTTTGCAACATATCCTGCACCACCCGCCGCGGCCACCGCCACGCCTAGAATGATCAGTCGGGATGCTGGCATCTGTCCGAACCTCGCCTTGGCAAAACCACGTAGCCAAGCCGGACCTTGCAGCGGCAATCGTCAAAACAAGGTTAATTTAATACTTACGATCGTGATTAATTTAAGGTTTACATAAATTTGACGCATCGCTCCGGACCCCAAAAAAGGCGGCCACTCCGCCTGCTCCAACGCCAAATCGAAGAATGGAAGACTTTGTCTGACGAAAAAATGTTCGCAGCGAGAATTAGGCCGCCAGCCTTGCAAGTGCCCACGTCATCAACGGCGAATTCGGAAAGGTGAGCAGGCCGCCAATGCCAAGCGCGATGCCATAGGGAACGCCTGATGTCTCGTCGGCGAAATGGCGTAAAAACGGATTGTGGCTTGTAACGGCCGCAAGCGGCGATTTCCGATAGATGAGGATTGCGAGCGTCAGCAGGCCACCGATGAACGTCGAGATCACGAGATATTGGATGAGATGGACATTGAGCCCCATCCACACGGCAGTGGCGGCCAGCAGCTTGGCGTCGCCGCCTCCCATGCCGCCCAGCGCGAACAGACCGAAGGTCACGGCGAGAATCAGGCCACCGGCGGCGAAATGCCAGCCATAGGTTGCCCAGTCCATTCCCGTCAGCGGCGCGACCAGGGCGAAGACGGCCACAAGCAGCACCGGCACCCGATTGACGATCGTCATCGACAGCATGTCAGAGATCGCGGCGAAAAGCATGCAGAACGGAAAGACAACAAAGATCAGGGCTTCAAGCATCGGCGCGGGCCTATGGTCAACTATACCTGGCCCATCTTAGACATGTTCGATTAACGATTGATGAGGCTGCGAGCTGAAAATCTGCGGTACGACGAAACAGGGCCGCCCGTGAGGCGGCCCTGTTCTAGAAAACGATCGGACGTCGTGATCTGTTATGAAGCGTTGACCGAAGTGGCGATCCCGTTGAACTTCGCGTTCAGCGCGTTGCCCAGCGAGCCGGCGCCGACCATGATGGCGAGCGCGATGAGAGCGGCGATCAGACCGTATTCGATAGCGGTCGCGCCGGATTCGTCCTTCACAAAACGTGCGATGAGATTAGACATTCGAGAGCTCCTACTCCACGTGTTACAGCAGTTCCGTCAACTTCTCTTGGCGGCTGATCGGATACTGCCAATCTACGGAGAAGCTCTTTCGATCGGCTTAATAAACAGCCTTACCGATTCCTTTCCGGCTTCGATGACATTGCGTGGTTAACCGTAAACTAAGTGACGCCTATGCCCGACAGGCACTTCAAGGGCCGCGAAAGGCGCAATCTAGCGATTGGGAAAGGGGGCGGCCCGAGCCAGGCGATCGCTATGCCGATCCCGACATCATCACCGCACCCCTCCGCTTAACCGTTGGTTCACCAATCTCGTTCATGTTCCGTTGAGCAGTTTGCCGCCGTGGAGCGCTTCAATGACCGGGCCGAGATCGTCCTTTCCGATTGCCGCGCTCCTTGCCGCCATCGCCTTTGTCGTGCCGGCCAAGGCTGGCGCCGGCATCGAGGTCACGATGAACCAGGCGAAGATCGTCAAACTGTCGCGCGCCGCCGATACGATCGTCGTCGGCAACCCGGCGATCGCCGACGCCTCCGTGCAGGATGCTTCGACGATCGTGCTGACGGGCAAGGGCTTCGGCGTCACCAACCTCGTCGTCCTCGATCAAGAGGGCCGTCCGATCGTCGACGAGCAGATCACCGTCGTGCGGCAGGACGCGTCGTCGGTGCGCATCTATCGGCGTGCCGAAATCCAGACCATGTCGTGCACGCCGTATTGCGAAAGCTCGTATAAAAGCGATGCGGAGAAAGCCTCGGAAGCCGAGATGAGCGCCGGCCGGTAACGAGCGAATGTTCTCACCCCGGTGAAAATGCCGCTTCGGTTATCAGCCTGTTAAAACCTCTCCTTCGAATTTAACGATCATCCAAACCGCACTTCAATGGGATTGCGCTAATGTCCCCTCCGACACCCCTTCAGGATCGGCAGGCACGGGATATGATCAAAGCAGGACCAGCGGGCTTTTCCGTGCGCTTCCTTGGCGACCGGCGCGGCAGCACGGCTTTGGAGTTTGCGATGCTTGCGGTGCCATTTGCGCTCCTCATCTTTGCCATACTGGAGAGCTGCATTTCATTTGCCGGGCAAGAGGTGATGGCCAACATCACCGACGATGTCGCGCGCCAGCTACGGACGGGCCAGGTAAGGCAGGCCGATGTGACCGAGGCCACGCTGAAGACCATGATCTGCAGCCGGCTGGAGATAATGGTCGCCAAGGACTGCCCGGGATTGGAGGTGGACCTGCGCGAGTATCCGACCTTCGCCGCCGCGGCCCAGGCGGGCTTCAAGATCCATGACCGCGAAATCGTGCTGACCGGCACGGACCCAGCGGCTTTTACGGTATCCCCGGGCTTGGCTGAATCAATAAACATGCTGCGGGTTTTTTACAAATGGCCCGTCATGACCGATTTCATGGCCAAGTCGATGGCCAATCTGAAAGACGGCAACACGCTGCATTTCGCATCGGTGACCTGGCAGAACGAGCCGTTCGACAATTGAAAACGCACCGTTGCGTGGGGTGGGAAAAGGACGAAGACATGGGACGTGCGGGGGCACATATGAGGATCGCTGGGATATGCACGAAAACCATCCGGTTCTGCTCTGATCGCCGCGGTGTCGCGGCCGTTGAGTTTGCCTTCATCGTGCCCGTCCTGCTGATCATGTACTTCATGACCATGGAAGCCTCACAAGCCATCGAGACCAGCAAAAAGGTCAGTCGCATCGGCAGCATGGTGGCGGATCTCGTTACCCAGCAGCAGACCATCACGGCAGCCGATCTCGATGCGATCATGCAGATCGGCAACTCCACCCTTCAGCCATACAACCGATCGACCCCGGAAATCATCATCACCGCAATACAGGTCACGGACGAAACGACGCCAAAGGTGCTGGTCGTGTGGTCACGCAAGATGGTCGGCGGCGCCTTCAGCGCGGCCGCCGCCAAGAACTCCATCACCAAGGTTCCACCGACACTCGAGATCAAGGGCACCTTTCTCATTCGCGTCGAAAGCAATCTCGCATACCAGCCGATCATCACGTGGTCGGCCGACAGTGAGAAGCGGCTTGGATTGAGTTCGGCTTTCGACTCGATATCGATGGGCGAAACCTATTATCTCAGGCCCCGCAGGAGCCCGACGATCCCCTGCAGCACCTGCTGAAACGACCGCGCCCGACTCCGACCGCCATTGGTCGTTGTCTAACACCAGGCGCACGATGGCTGCAGCCATCGCGTAATCCTTCGAGCCAGCGACGGCGCGCACCGGGTTTGACCAGGCCGCACCCACCGGCGTGATGGCTACTGATGCCTTCAAGGCACGCCTCATGTCAGTTCCCCGCTGGTTTTTCGTCGATCCACGCCGATGCCGGCATTCGCCACATCTCAACTATCGCGCCAAGCCGTCTGCTTCCGAATTGCCAATGGCGGCGCAGCCCCCTATGTCTGGGCGGACAGACAAACGATAACAATGAACCCCTGCAATGGCGCGCGCCTTCCTTTTTGTTCTCGATTCCTTCGGCATCGGCGGCGCAGCTGACGCCGAGCGCTATGGCGACGCCGGTTCCAACACGTTCGGACACATCGCCAGAGCCTGCGCGGAAGGCCGGGCGGATCGCGAGGGGCTGCGCGAAGGCCCGCTTTTCGTACCCAACCTGCTCTCGCTCGGCCTGGGCCACGCGGCGAAAACCGCGACAGGATTCAGCATCGACAGCGGCGGCAAGGTCCAGCTCGCCTCCGCCTTCCATGGCGCGGCGCAGGAGATTTCGAGCGGCAAGGACACGCCATCAGGCCATTGGGAAATCGCCGCCTTGCCGGTCCGCTTCGACTGGGGCTATTTCCCGGACACGGTTCCCGCCTTTCCAGCCGAACTGACCGAAGCGATCATTCGCGAAGGAGAGGTGCCGGGCATTCTCGGCAATTGCCATGCCCCGGGCACCGAGATCATCGGGCGTTTCGGCGAGGAGCATATCCGCACCGGCAAGCCGATCTGCTACACTTCGGTCGACTCCGTCCTGCAGATCGCCGCGCATGAAGTTCATTTCGGCCTGGAACGGCTCTACGAATTCTGCAAGGTGGTGCGCAGGCTGGTCGATCCGCTGAACATCGGACGGGTGATCGCGCGGCCTTTCATTGGCGAAACCACCGCCAGCTTTGAACGGACGCACAACCGCCGGGACTATTCGGTGCCGCCGCCGGAACCGACCCTGCTCGACCGGTTGACGGCGCGTGGCAGCCGGGTCATCGCGGTCGGCAAGATCGGCGACATCTTCGCTCATCGCGGCATTTCGGAAGTGCGCAAGGCCGCTGGCAACATGGCGATGTTCGACAAGGCGCTCGGCGCGATGGCTGACGCGGGCGACGGCGATCTCGTCTTCGCCAATTTCGTCGATTTCGACACCGAGTTCGGCCATCGGCGCGACGTTGCCGGCTATGCCGCCGCGCTCGAGGCCTTCGACCGGCGGCTGCCGGAGGCGCTTGCACGGCTGAGGCACGGCGACCTTCTCATCCTCACGGCCGACCATGGCAACGATCCGACCTGGCACGGCACCGATCATACACGCGAACGCATTCCGGTGATCGGCACCGGACCAGGTTTTGGCGGCGACATTGGGCTCAGAACGACGTTCGCCGACATCGGAGAAACCGTCGCCGAGCATCTTGATCTGGCGCGCGGCCGTCACGGCACCTCTTTCTATGCAACGATAGGCGGTCATGCCTGAGTTGCCTGAGGTCGAAACGGTGCGGCGGGGTCTGCAGCCGGTTCTGGAAGGGGCCCGCATCGCCCGCGTCGAGGCACGCCGGCCCGACCTGCGCTTTCCGTTTCCCGAAAAATTCTTGGAGAGGCTGACCGGCAAGACGATTACAGCGCTCGGCCGCCGGGCCAAATATTTGACGATGCATCTGGAAGGCGGTCCGGTGCTGATCTGCCATCTCGGCATGTCGGGTTCGTTCCACATCGAAACGTCCGATGACAGCAAAATGCCCGATAGCAGCAGCGAAATGTTGGGTGCACTTTATCACGAGCGTTCGAAAAGCGCGGTACACGACCATGTCGTCTTCCATATCGTCTCTCCCGAAGGCGCCCGGTCCCGCGTGACCTTCAACGATCCACGCCGTTTCGGCTTCATGCTGTTCTCCGAAGGGGCGCCCGACACGCATCCGATGCTGGCGGGGCTGGGCGTCGAGCCGACAGGCAATGCGTTGGACGGCGAGTTGCTCGCCTCGCTGCTGAAAGGCCGGAAGTCGCCGCTGAAGGCAGCACTTCTCGATCAGCGGCTGATCGCCGGGCTCGGCAATATCTATGTGTCGGAGGCCCTGTGGCGCGCCGGTCTGTCGCCGTTGCGCGAGGCCGGCTCCATCGCAAAGCCTGGAAAGAAGGCCAAACAGCAGCGCGACGCCCTGGCCGAAGCCATCCGCGCGGTGATCGCCGATGCGATCGCCGCCGGCGGATCGTCGCTGCGTGACTATGTGCAGACCGACGGCTCTCTGGGCTATTTCCAGCACTCGTTCGCGGTCTACGATCGCGAGGGCGAACCCTGCTCCAAGCACGGCTGCGGCGGCCATATAGAGCGCATCGTGCAAAGCGGGCGTTCCACCTTCTATTGCCGGACCTGTCAGTTGTGAGCTAGTGCCGGGTGTGAGTTGGGTGCCGGATGTGACCTAGATCCCGAGTGTGAGCTGGACACCAGATGTACGCTAGATGACCGAGCGAGGAGATACAGTCATGGCCTATGAAACGATCATCGTCGAAACCCGCGGCAAAGTCGGGCTGATCACGCTGAACCGGCCGAAAGCGCTCAATGCGCTGAACTCCCAGGTCCTGGCGGAAGTGGTCGCGGCCGTGAGCGGCTTTTGCGCGAATGCCGACATCGGCGCGATGGTCATCACCGGCTCCGAAAAAGCCTTCGCGGCAGGTGCGGACATCAAGGAAATGCAGGCGATCTCCTTTGTCGACGCCTATGTGCAGGATTTCTTCGTCGGCTGGGAAGAGTTCACCCGGGCGCGCAAGCCTGTTATCGCGGCGGTGGCCGGCTATGCGCTCGGCGGCGGCTGCGAACTGGCGATGATGTGCGATTTCATCATCGCCGCCGACAACGCCAAGTTCGGCCAGCCCGAGATCACGCTCGGCGTCATGCCGGGCATGGGCGGATCGCAGCGCCTCACCCGCTTCGTCGGTAAGTCGAAGGCGATGGATATGTGCCTGACTGGACGGATGATGGATGCGGCGGAAGCTGAGCGTTGCGGCCTGGTGTCGCGTGTGGTGCCCGCCGTCGAGCTGCTCGATGAGGCGTTGAAGGCGGCGGCCAAGATAGCCGATTTTTCGCTGCCGTCAGTGATGATGGCGAAAGAGGCCGTCAACCGCTCCTATGAAACGACACTGGCCGAAGGGCTGCGGTTCGAGCGCCGGCTGTTTCACTCGCTGTTTGCGCTCGATGACCAGAAGGAAGGCATGGCGGCCTTTGCCGAGAAGCGGAAGCCAAAATTCACGAACCGATAGATCGTGACGACAGCGGCCAGAAACGAGCAACCGCAGCGGCCAAAAAGAAGGCGAAGCAGCGTTGACGCGCCGGAAAAGCTGAACTATAAGCCGCACCAACCGAGGCGGCCCTGTGGCTGCCCGTTTGTTTTTGCGCCCTGCGACATCCCGCATGCGCTCACCAGATCAGAAGAGAGGCATCATGGCCAATACCTCCTCGGCCAAAAAGGCAACGCGCAAGATCGCCCGTCGCACGGCGATCAACAAGAACCGCCGCTCGCGCGTGCGGACCTACATCCGCCAGGTCGAAGAGGCGCTCGCCTCGGGCGACAAGGCTGCCGCGCAGGCTGCTTTCAAGGTGGCGGAACCGGAACTGATGCGCGCCGCGACCAAGGGCGTGGTGCACAAGAATACGGCATCCCGCAAGGTGTCGCGCTTGGCCCAGCGACTCAAGGTGCTGTCGGCCTAATATACCTTTACTGATCTTGTCTTGTTCAAGCCCGGCCGCTCGTGCCGGGTTTTTTCGTTTGCCGGCAAGTACTTAAAAAGAAATCTCGCAAACGGACACTCCGCACGATTTCAATGTTGGAAATGCTTTGCCGGCATATACATGCCTGCTGATACGCGCAGCCGCTGAAAGCGTTCACGGCGAGAATATCAGCTGTCAAAAATCAGCTTTATTTTTCAATAAGTTATTGACGGTCATCCACAGCTTGTTCACATCAGGCGTGAGGGACGGGGAACATTTGCCTGTCAAGAAAATTATTTCAGAAAATTTCGCGCGATGCGGCCTTTTTCATATTCGCCGGAAAAGGGTTTGAATCACAATGGCTTTGTCAAAACATACCAGTGCAACGCAGGCTCCGAACCCGTCTGCGCTAACCACATTCCTTAAAAATCCGTTAGTCGTGGCCTTGCCCTATCCACAGCGATTTCGTTAATGTCGGTCTATCGAGAGGGACGGGCCGTTGGCCCTTAACCCAGCCTGAATCGGCCAGCAAAAAATGGCAGAATTCGTGACGTGGATCATTTCCGCGTACGGGCTTGGTTTGTCTTTTCGATACGGTAGGGGATTGGCGTAATTGTACATGGCAGATGAATGACGCGCCGGCATTTCGCCGGGCGGAATTGTATTGCCCTGACATGACCAAAGCGGGCTGGCTCTGAGGAGCCGGCGCCGGATCCCTGACAATGAGGCGACATCATCTGCCGGCGGCGGCGATGGTGTCGCAGCGAAGACACGGTCGCCGGAAACATGGATGCAGGAGGCGCATTCCCGGCGGAAAAAGGTACAAAAGGACAAGGAACTCGATCATGCAGAGCGGCATCGAAAGGGAGCTTACGGGCGACCTCCCATTCCCTGGAACCTTAGCCGAAGGGGACGATATGTCGGCTTCCATCGCCGCGGAACAAAAGTTCGACCGGGTCAAGGCCCAGTTGAAGGCACGTCTGGGAACCGAAGTCTATTCGAGCTGGTTCGGACGCATGAAGGTCGCCGAGGCGTCCCGGGGCATTGTCCGCATCTCGGTGCCCACCGCCTTCCTGCGCTCGTGGATCAATGGCCACTATCTCGATCTCATCGCCGAGCTGTGGAAACACGAGGATCCTGAAATCCTCAAGATCGAGATCGTCGTGCGCACCGCTACCCGCCCGGGGCGCAACGGCGTTGAGCCCGAGGTGGCCCCGGCGCGCAAGATGACCAGGCAAGCGCAAACGGCGCTGGCCGCGGGAACAGCAGGCCCCGGCAGGGTGGAGCGGGTACCGGCACCTCGCCCGGGAATGCCTGCAGAGACTGAATTCCGGCACAATGTGCTCGGTTCGCCGCTTGACCCGCGCTACACGTTCGGCTCCTTCATCGAGGGTCCGTCGAACCGGGTGGCCTTCGCCGCCGCCAAAGCGGTAGCGGAATCGCAGTCGAGCGCGGTGCGCTTCAATCCGCTCTTTCTTCACGCGACGGTGGGGCTGGGCAAGACGCACCTCCTGCAGGCGATCGCGGCGGAATCGCTGAAGCAAAATCCGAAGTCGCGTGTCGTTTATCTCACGGCCGAATATTTCATGTGGCGGTTTGCCACCGCGATCCGTGACAACAACGCGCTGACGCTGAAGGAACAGCTGCGCGACATCGACCTTCTCATCATCGACGACATGCAGTTCCTGCAGGGCAAGTCGATCCAGCATGAATTCTGCCACCTGATCAACATGCTGCTCGACAGCGCTAAGCAGGTGGTGGTCGCCGCCGACCGGCCGCCGTCGGAACTGGAATCGCTGGAGCCCCGCGTCCGCTCGCGCCTCAACGGCGGCGTCGCGCTCGAAATGTCGGCGCCGGATTTCGCTATGCGCATCGGCATGCTCAAGCTGCGCCTTGCCACCGCCAAGGCCGATGATGCGTCACTCGACATCTCGGAGGAGATCCTCGACCATGTCGCTCGCACGGTGACCGGCAGCGGGCGCGAACTCGAAGGTGCGTTCAACCAGCTTCTGTTCCGCCAGTCGTTCGAACCGCAGATCACCATCGACCGTATCGACGAGATCCTCGGCCACATCTATCGTTCGGGCGAGCCGAAGCGGGTGCGCATCGAGGACATCCAGCGCATCGTCGCGCGCCACTACAATGTGTCGAAGACAGAACTTCTGTCCAACCGGCGCACGCGCACCATCGTCAAGCCGCGGCAGGTCGCCATGTACCTGTCGAAGGTGATGACACCGCGCTCCTTGCCGGAGATCGGACGGCGTTTCGGTGGCCGCGACCATACGACGGTGCTGCATGCCGTGCGCAAGATCGAGGATCTTTCAGGCGTCGACAACACGCTGGCGCAGGAGCTCGAATTGCTGAGAAGACTGATCAACGATCAGGCCTGACCGGCCCGAAAACAAAGCATGTCGCATTTGGATGGCTGCGACGCGCTTGAAATCTTTGTTTTATGCATGTCGTTGCCCCAAAACCGCTGCGCACCCTCGGGTCAGGCCCGAGGGTAGGCTTTTGGGCGACAAGCATTGGCTTGCGGACTTCGCCAGTTTTATCCCCAGAAAGCCCGCGTAACCGGCCCGAACCGGTAGCGCGGGCTTGCGTTTACGGGTTTTTTCCTGTCAGTTTGTGCAGATTCTGAGCCTGTTCAGACCTTTCGCGGGTTGCCGCTTGCCGGAGACCCGCTCATTCATTCAAGCGAGCCTGTTTCGTCATGCGTGTTATCCTGGAACGGTCAAATCTCCTGAAGTCGCTCAACCACGTTCATCGCGTGGTCGAGCGGCGCAACACCATACCGATCCTGTCGAATGTGCTGCTGAGCGCCGAAGGCGCCACCCTCGAAATGAAGGCTACCGACCTCGATCTGGAGGTGACCGAAGCCACGCCCGCCAAGGTCGAGCGCGGCGGGGCGACGACGGTTCCGGCGCATCTGCTCTACGACATCGTGCGCAAGCTCGCCGACGGCGCGGAGGTCATGCTGAAGACCGACGAGGACGGCAACGCCATGACGGTGACCTCGGGCCGCTCGAGCTTCCGTCTCCAATGCCTACCGCAATCCGATTTCCCGGAGCTTTCGGCCGGATCGTTCTCGCACATCTTCCGGCTCGACTCGGTCGCGCTCAGGGGCCTGATCGAGAAAACCCAATTCGCCATCTCCACCGAAGAGACGCGCTACTACTTGAACGGCATCTATCTGCACACGCATGACGCCGACGGCAAGCTGAAGCTGCGCTCGGTAGCGACCGACGGCCATCGGCTGGCGCGCGCTGAGATCGACGCGCCGGCAGGATCCGAAGGCATGCCGGGCATCATCATTCCGCGCAAGACGGTCAGCGAGCTGCAAAAACTTGTCGACGACCCTGATATCGCCGTGACCACCGAATTGTCGGACACCAAGATCCGTTTCACCATCGGCAGTGTCGTTTTGACCTCGAAGCTGATCGACGGCACCTTCCCGGACTATCAGCGGGTCATCCCCACCGGCAACGACAAGAAGCTGATCATCGACCGCCAAAGTTTCGCCGCCGCCGTCGACCGTGTCTCAACCATTTCGTCCGAACGCGGCCGGGCGGTGAAGCTTTCGATTGGAGAAGGCCAGGTCACGCTTGCGGTCAACAATCCGGATTCGGGCAGCGCCACCGAGGAACTGGCCGCGGACTATTCGTCCGACGCGATCGAAATCGGCTTCAACGCCAAATATCTGCTCGACGTCGCCGCCCAGTTGACCGGCACTGAGGCAAAATTCATGCTGGCGGATGCCGGTTCGCCAACGCTGATCCACGACATGGCCGACGAAACCACGCTCTACGTGCTGATGCCGATGCGGGTCTGATGCATGTCGCGCAAAAGTGTGCAGCGGTTTTGCGATAACGACATGCATAAAACAACAACCTAAAGCGCGTTGCATGAGGCCGGTCACACGCGGTGCGCTTTAGGCCCGAACGAGGCCATCTTGCTGATATGACCGGAGTTGCGAAGCAGCCTGAGCGCGACCAGCAGACTCATGTAAGTAAGCTGTCACTTACTAACTTCCGCAATTACGCAACACTGTCGATCGACCTCGGTCCCGGCGCCGTGGTTTTTTCCGGCGACAATGGCGCCGGCAAAACCAACCTGCTGGAAGCGGTTTCCCTGCTGACGCCGGGGCGCGGACTGCGCCGTGCACCTTATGCCAACGTTGCGCGTGAAGGCGGGGACGGCGGCTTTGCCATCCATGCCCGGCTCAATGGGCCGGACGGACCGGTCGAGATTGGCACCGGCATTGCAGGCGGCGACGCCGCCGGCGAGGGCGGCCGGCGGGTGCGGATCAATGGCGCGGCAGCGCGCTCGGCGGAAGACATGCTGGAATGGCTGCGCGTCGTCTGGCTGACACCGGCGATGGATGCATTGTTCACTGGGCCGGCCACAGACCGCCGGCGCTTCCTCGACCGGCAGGTGCTGGCGATCGATCCCGGCCACGGCCAGCGCGCGCTGGACTACGAAAAAGCGATGCGGGGCCGCAATCGGCTGTTGGCCGAAGGCTCGCGTGACGGCGCCTGGTTCGATGCGATCGAGACGCAAATGGCCGAAACCGGTGTGGCGATTGCCGCGGCGCGTGCCGAACTGGTGCGCCTGCTCGCCGCCATGATCGACAGACTGCCAAGCGGCGGTCCGTTTCCGCAAGCCGACATCGGCCTGTCGGGCACGTTGGAAAGCGAAGTCGGCACCACCGCGGCTGTCGATGTCGAAGAGCGGTTCCGCCAAGCGCTTGCCGAAGGCCGCGATCGCGACCGCGCCGCCGGGCGCACGCTCGACGGCCCGCATCGTTCGGATCTCGTGGTGCGGCACCGGCCCAAGGCGATGCCGGCCGAACTCTGTTCGACCGGCGAGCAGAAGGCGCTGCTGGTCGGCATGGTCCTGTCGCATGCCCGGCTGACCGGCGAGATGTCGGGCATGACGCCGATCCTGCTGCTCGACGAAATCGCTGCCCATCTCGACGCAGGCCGGCGTGCCGCGCTGTTCTCGATCCTCGAAGAGCTGAACTGCCAGGCTTTCATGACCGGAACCGATGCGGCGCTATTTTCCAGTCTCAAGGAACGCGCGCAGTTCCTGACCGTCGATCATGGCACGGTTATGCCAACCATTTGATTTGGTGGATATCGTTATCCCAAGACTGCTGCGCACCCTCTGGCCAAGCCCGAGGGCAGGCTTTTTGGGCGACATGCATTTGAACTTTATGCATGTCGTTATCCCAAAACCGCTGCGCACTTTTGAGCGACATGCATTGACGCCTGACAACGTTTTTCTTCCGCTATATGGTCCGGCGATGATCACCACCGCGCTAACCGACGAAGAACTCGAACGCTACGCCCGCCACATCGTGCTGCCCGAAATCGGTGGCGCCGGCCAGCAGCGACTGAAGCGTGCCCGGGTCCTGGTCATCGGCGCCGGCGGGCTGGGGGCGCCGGTGCTCGAATATCTTGCCGCCGCAGGCGTCGGCACGCTCGGCATCGTCGACGACGACAGCGTCTCGCTGTCAAACCTACAAAGACAGGTGATCCACGGCACCGACAGTGTCGGCATGGCGAAAACCGACAGTGCCAAAGCGGCGATCGCCCGCATCAATCCCAACGTCGCCGTGGAACTGCACAATCTCAGGCTGACGGCGGACAACGCCCCTGCTCTCGTCGCCCGCTATGACATCGTCGTCGACGGCTCCGACAATTTCGAAACACGCTATGCTGTGGCCGACGCCTGCGCCGCGGAAAAGCGGCCACTGGTACATGCCGCCGTCGGCCGCTTCGACGGCACGGTGACCGTGCTGAAACCTTTCGAGACCGGCGCGGACGGCAAGCCATATCCAGGCTATCGCGATCTTTTTCCGGAACCGCCGCCGCCCGGCCTGGTGCCATCCTGCGCTGTGGCCGGCGTGCTCGGCGTGCTGACCGGCGTCGTCGGTACGCTGCAGGCAATGGAGGCGATTAAGCTGATCGCGGGCATTGGCGAGCCGCTGGTCGGCCGGCTGCTGCTTTACGATGCGCTGACCGCGCGCTTCGACACGATTCGCTACAAGAGAAGTTAGATTTTTGGGAAGCCTGGTTTCCGTTGCGCAGCTTCCGGCCGATTTCGACCGTTGGGACGAGGTGCTGGCGCTGATCATGCGCGCCTTCGCTTCCATGGACGGCGTCGTCGATCCGCCATCCTCGGCGCATCGGCTCACGGTCGAAAATCTCCGGGACAAGGCCCGGCAAGAGACGGCCTTTGCGGCGCTGAAGGACGGCAGGATCGTCGGCTGCGTTTTTGCTCTGGAACTGGCCGACGATTTCTATGTCGGAAAGCTCGCGGTCGAACCGGACTTTCGGGGACAGGGTATCGGCAGGCAGCTGATGCAAGCTGTCGAGGATCTTGCCCGCAACCGCGGCAAGCCTGCGATCGAGCTTCAGACGCGGGTCGAACTGACCGGAAACCACGCGGCCTTTGCCCGCCTCGGCTTTCGCGAAACCGAACGGACGGCGCACAACGGCTATGACCGACCGACCTCGATCACCATGCGCAAGGTGCTTTCGTAAGCTTTCGCTGACTTAAGGTGAGCGGCCGGTCACGTCCGCAGCGGCAGTACGCGATCCGGCGGCCGATGGCCATCGAAGAAGGCGCGGATGTTGATGATCACCTTCTCGCCCATGTCGATGCGGCCTTCGAGCGTCGCCGACCCCATATGCGGCAACAGCACGACCTTGCCCTTGGCGGCGAGCTTCAGCAATTTGCTGTTCAGCGCCGGCTCATGCTCGTAGACATCGAGGCCCGCCCCGGCGATCTTGCCGTCTTGGATCAGCTTGACCAGAGAGTCCTCGTCGATGATGTCGCCGCGCGCTGTGTTGACGATGTAAGCGGACGGTTGCAGAAGCGCCAGGCGCCGTGCCGAAAGCAGATGAAAGGTCGCTGGCGTCGACGGACAGTTGACCGAGATGATGTCCATACGGGCAAGCATCTGGTCGAGGCTTTCCCAGTAGGTCGCCTCCAGCTCATCCTCGACCGCCGGCAGCACGCGATGGCGGTTGTGATAATGGATCGACAGGCCAAAGGCCTTGGCCCGTCGGGCGACGGCGGTGCCGATGCGGCCCATGCCGACAATGCCGAGGCGTTTGCCCCAGATACGCCGGCCGAGCATCCAGGTCGGCGACCAGCCGGCCCATTTCTTGTCGCCGGTCAGCACATTGGCGCCTTCCGCCAGCCGCCGCGGCACCGCCAGCATCAGCGCCATGGTCATGTCGGCCGTATCTTCGGTCAGCACGTTCGGCGTGTTGGTGACGGTAATGCCCTTCTTCGCAGCTGCTGACACGTCGATCTTGTCGACGCCGTTGCCGAAATTGGCGATCAGCTTGAGGTTGTCGCCAGCCTGAGCGATCAGCGCCGCGTCGATTTGATCGGTTATGGTCGGCACCAGCACGTCGGCTTCCTTGACCGCGGCGACCAGTTCTGGCTGCGTCATCGGCCTGTCTTCGACATTCAGCCGGGCGTCGAACAGCTCACGCATGCGGGTCTCGACCGGGTCGGGCAGCTTGCGCGTGATGACGACGAGGGGCCTTTTTCTGCCTACCATTGTTTCCTCGAACCCGACCTCGTTGAGACCTCTTTAACCAAGACAGGCGAAACTGCAGGCCGGTCGCGGTGCCAGTTCATCATGTAACAAGAGGTTCCGCCGAAGACAAAGAAAAAGGGGCGCCAAGGCCGATGAGCCGGCGCCGAAAGGAATGAAAGTGTCTGGTTTCGCGTCGCTCCGCCTGGCCCTCAGCGCAGCATTTCTCGGCGCTCTCCTTCATTCCCCGCATGTGGCGGCACAGAATGCGGCAGCACCCGCCCAGAGCGCAACGCTCGGCCCGAGCGGCCTGCCGCTGCCGCGTTTCGTCAGCCTGAAAGCGGGCCGCGTCAACTCCCGCGTCGGACCAGGCGTCAACTATTCCGTCGACTGGATGTATATGAAGCCCGGCCTGCCGATGGAGATCATCCAGGAATTCGACACCTGGCGTCGTGTGCGCGATGCCGACGGGTCGGAAGGCTGGATCAACCAGTCGCTGCTTTCAGGCCGCCGCACGGCGATCGTAGCTCCCTGGCAGCGGGGCAAAGATGCCCGAGTCAACCTTCTCGACGACCCGGAAAAGGATGCCAGCATCGTCGCGATCATCGAGCCGGGCGCCATGGGCACGATCAAGTCCTGTGACGGCCAGTGGTGCGAAATGACCTTCAACGGCCACACCGGCTGGCTCGCCCAGTCGCTCGTCTGGGGCGCCTATCCGGGCGAACGGGTCAAGAACTGACCTCTTTTTGTCGGTTGGGGATCATGGTCTAGAGGCCGATACTGGCGAGACGGTATCTCGCGGCCTCATAAAGCGCCGATCAATCGCAGCGTTTGGGGCGCAGCCTCACCACGATATCGACATTGGCGATCTCCATGCCTTCCGGCGGCTCCGGCAGGTTGGAAACCGTGACAGGACCGCTGGCGATATCGAAGATCCTGTTTTCGCCTTCAATGTAGAAATGATGGTGATCGGAGGTGTTGGTGTCGAAGTAGGTCTTCGACCCCTCGACGGCCAGGATGCGCAGAAGGCCCGCCTGAGTAAATTGATGAAGGGCGTTGTAGACGGTGGCAAGCGAAACCGGCACGCCGGCGGCGATCGCCTCCTCGTGCAACTCCTCGGCCGACAGATGGCGGTCGCCTTTGGCGAAAAGCAGATCGGCCAACGCAATGCGCTGACGCGTCGGCCTCAGGCCAGCTTCGCGAACCCGCTTGTCCACAGCGACATTTTCCTTCCGGCAGCCCAGATCCATCTATCCGTCCAAGCTCAAAGTTTTGCCTCAAGACATGCCCAGAATGCCAAAAACCGAACATTGAGCGAAACTGGACACCCCCCGACATATATTCTGTCGGCCGAATACGATCAATAGCGCGCATTGACCCAGGCAGACGGGCAGGTTAAGCGCAAACGCCGGTTTCCGGCCGGAAATAGATTGTGTTAGGAAACCAACGACAAGGGCGCGCTACCGCCCGGACGATTACGGGGACGAGATTGATGGCGGTTTCGAAATCCAGCTACGATTACGAGGAACTGCTTGCCTGCGCCCGCGGCGAGCTGTTCGGACCTGGAAACGCCCAGCTCCCCTATCCGCCGATGCTGATGTTCGACCGCATCACCGAAATCAGCGAGACGGGGGGTGCCTTCGACAAGGGCTTCATCCGCGCGGAATTCGACATCAAGCCGGACCTGTGGTTTTTCGCCTGCCACTTCATCGGCAACCCGATCATGCCGGGGTGCCTGGGCCTCGACGCCATGTGGCAATTGACGGGATTCTACCTCGGCTGGCTCGGCGAGCCGGGCAAGGGCATGGCGCTGTCGACCGGCGAAGTGAAATTCAAAGGCATGGTGACGCCGTCGGTCAAGAAGGTGGAATATGGCGTGGACTTCAAGCGCGTGATGCGCGGCCGGCTGGTGCTCGGTATCGCCGATGGCTGGCTGAAGGCGGATGGCGAACCCATATACGCAGCAACGGATCTCAAGGTGGGTCTGTCCAAGCAATCGGCAGCCGCCTGATCGGCGCCTCCACAGCGCCGCGAGTCCACGGCACGCGCAAAGGAAGCTGTAGAACTTAATTTGCGCATGATCCTTGTCCGACAGGTTTCGGACTCATGCGCCGGAAGGAGTTGCGAATGAGACGGGTCGTAGTGACAGGCCTCGGCATCGTGTCGTCGATCGGCAACAATGCCAATGAGGTGCAGGCCTCGCTCCACGATGCCAGGTCCGGCATCAGCTTTTCCGATTCCTTCGCCGAACACGGCTTTCGCTGCCAGGTCTGGGGAGCGCCGACACTCGATCCCTCCGCGCTGATCGATCGTCGCGCCATGCGCTTCCTGTCGCAAGGTGCGGCCTGGAACCATGTCGCCATGGACCAGGCTATCGTGGACGCCGGGCTTGGCGAGAACGACATCACCAATGAGCGCACCGGTATCGTCATGGGATCGGGCGGACCATCGACCCGAACCATCGTCGAAGCCGCCGAAACCACGCTCAAGAACGGCAGCCCCAAGCGCATCGGCCCGTTCGCCGTGCCGAAGGCGATGTCGTCGACCGCTTCGGCGACACTCGCCACCTGGTTCAAGATCCACGGCGTCAACTATTCGATCTCTTCGGCCTGCTCGACCTCGGCGCATTGCATCGGCAATGGCTACGAACTGATCCAGTGGGGCAAGCAGGACATGGTCTTCGCCGGCGGCCATGAGGATCTCGACTGGACGATGTCGGATCTGTTCGACGCGATGGGCGCCATGTCCTCCAAGTTCAACGACCGGGCATCGGCCGCCTCGCGCGCCTATGACGTCGATCGCGACGGCTTCGTCATTGCCGGCGGCGCCGGCGTGCTGGTCCTGGAAGAGCTCGAGCACGCCAAGGCGCGCGGCGCAAAGATCTACGCCGAGGTCGTCGGCTATGGCGCGACCTCCGACGGCTACGACATGGTGGCGCCCTCGGGCGAAGGCGCGGTGCGCTGCATGCGGCAGGCTTTGGCGACGGTCTCTTCGCCGGTCGATTACATCAACACGCATGGCACCTCGACGCCGGTCGGCGACTCGAGGGAAATGGGCGCAATCCGCGAGGTGTTCGGCGACAAGATGCCTTTCATCACCTCGACGAAATCACTGACCGGCCATTCGCTGGGTGCGGCCGGGGTGCAGGAATCGATCTACTCGATCCTGATGATGCAAGGCGGCTTCATCGGCGAAAGCGCCCACATCGAGCAGCTCGATCCGGAATTCGAGGGCATGCCGATCGTGCGAGAGCGCATCGACAACGCCAGGATCGACACCGTTTTGTCCAATTCGTTCGGTTTCGGCGGCACCAACGCAACGCTGATTTTCCAGCGCTATTCCGCATAAGGATTGCCGACCATGGACGGATTGATGAAGGGCAAGCGCGGGCTTGTCATGGGTGTCGCCAACGACCATTCGATCGCTTGGGGCATCGCCCGGAAACTGTCCGAGCATGGGGCAGAACTCGCCTTCACCTATCAGGGCGAAGCCTTCGGGCGCCGGGTCAAGCCGCTCGCCGACAAGCTCGGTTCCTCGCTGGTTGTGCCTTGCGATGTCGAGGACAGCGCATCGGTTGCCGCTACCTTTGAGACCTTAGGCGAGGCCTGGGGCGGGCTGGACTTCGTCGTCCATGCCATAGGCTTTTCCGACAAGAACGAGCTGAAGGGCCTTTACGCCGACACCAGCCGTGACAATTTCGTCCGCACCATGGTCATCTCCTGCTACTCCTTCACCGAGGTCGCCCGTCATGCCGCCGCGCTGATGAAGGGCAGCGGCTCGATGATCACGCTGACCTATGCCGGTTCCGTCCGCGTCATGCCGAACTACAACGTCATGGGCGTCGCCAAGGCCGGGCTGGAAGCCAGCGTCCGCTATCTCGCCAACGACTACGGCCCGCGCGGCATCAGGGTGAACGGAATATCGGCCGGACCGGTGCGGACATTGGCGGGCGCCGGGATTTCCGACGCACGCCACATGTTTTCCTACCAGCAGCGCAACTCGCCGCTGCGCCGTACAGTGACCATCGACGAAGTCGGTGGCTCCGCGCTCTACCTCCTGTCCGACCTTTCGTCGGGCGTCACCGGCGAAATCCACTATGTCGATTCTGGCTACCATATCGTCTCCATGCCGACGCTGGATGAGTTGAAGCGGACCGACAACGGGCGAGATTAATTCGGCCCTTGGTCTGGTGAACTCCGCGTCAGCGGCGCGCTGCGAGAATCTTGAACATCCCGTCGCGGGCGATCTCGGCGTGGCTGGAGAAGGCGGCCGCCAGCACCGGCTCGTAGGGAAGCTGACGGTTCGCCACCATGAACAGCCGCCCACCCGGCTTCAGCGCCTTTGCCGCCGCGCGGATCATGCCGGCACCGATCTCCGGCTCGGCCGCTCGACTGCGATGGAAGGGCGGGTTCATGACGATGGCGTCATAGCGGCGCTCGACCGGCTCACTCAACAGATCGATCCAGAAGAAATTGGGCTCCGCCGCTGTATTGCCGATATTGCCTTTCGCCGCCTCCAGCGCATCGAACTCGGCCTCGTAGAGATCGAGCGCCGATATGCCAGGTGAGCGGGCGGCGACCTCGGCCGCCACATAGCCCCAGCCGGCGCAGAAATCGGCAACGCTGCCACGCAGGTCGGGAGGCAGGTTGTCCACCAGCAATTTCGAACCTCTATCGATCTTGTCGAAAGAGAACATGCCTGGCGCGGTGCGGAACAGGGTCTCGAGCAGAAGGGTTGGATTGGCGGCGCGAAGCGCTGCCGCGACCGCAGCGTCGGCCGGTCGACGGAACCAGAAGGCGATGCCGTGATGTTTCGGCAATTGGCCGTCGAGCGGCACAAGCTCGCCGATGCGCTTGCGCAGGCTGGCAATGCCATCGTCCTTGGCGCCGGCAACGATAATCGATCCGCCCGGCCTCACACACTCAATCGCCTCAGCGACGCGCAATTCGTTTCGCCCGCGATGACGGCCGGCAAGCACCAGTGCCACATCGAAACCTTCGCCCTCCAGGCGCGGCGTGACCGTGAAGCCCGACCCCTGCAGCGCACGAAAATGCGGGCGGAAGCCTTGCACCAGATGCAGTGCTGCATCGAAACCTTCGGGCAGGTGGAATCCCGGTTCAGCGCCGAGAAAGAGGACACGCTCGCCCTTATGCGGCAAGAAGACAGCTTCGGCCTCGAACGGGTGGAACAGTGTCTTCAGCGGCTCGGCGGACATTTTTCGATCTCGAAGTGCAGCTGGATTGCTTTGAAAATGAAAACGGGCGCCACCTGCCGGCGCGCCCGCTTCGATTGCATCGTCAGATCGCTCAGGCGGCGTCTTCTTCGCCTTCGGCTTTCTTGTCGCGGGCGATTTCCTTGCCCGTGGCCTGGTCGACGACCTTCATCGACAGGCGGACCTTGCCGCGCTCGTCGAAGCCCATCAGCTTGACCCAGACCTTGTCGCCTTCCTTGACGACGTCAGAGGTCTTAGCGACGCGATCATTGGCGAGTTGCGAGATGTGGACGAGGCCGTCACGCGGACCGAAGAAGTTGACGAAAGCGCCGAAGTCGGCGGTCTTGACGACCGTGCCCTCGTAGATCTCGCCGACTTCCGGCTCGGCGACGATGGTGTGGATCCACTTTTTCGCCGCCTCGATCTCCTTGGCGTTGGACGAAGCGATCTTGACCGTGCCGTCGTCCTCGATGTTGATCTTGGCGCCGGTCTTTTCGACGATCTCGCGGATGACCTTGCCGCCCGAGCCGATCACGTCGCGGATCTTGTCAGTCGGGATGTGCATGACCTCGATGCGCGGCGCGAATTCGCCGAGTTCGGAACGCGCGCCGGACAGCGCATGGCCCATTTCGCCGAGGATATGCTGGCGGCCATCCTTGGCCTGGTCCAGCGCGATCTTCATGATCTCCTCGGTGATGCCCTCGATCTTGATGTCCATCTGCAGCGAGGTGATGCCGTTGGCGGTGCCGGCGACCTTGAAGTCCATGTCGCCAAGATGGTCCTCGTCGCCAAGGATATCGGAGAGCACCGCGAAGCGCTCGCCTTCCTTGATCAGACCCATGGCAATGCCGGCGACCGGCTTGGCCAGCGGCACGCCGGCATCCATCAGCGCCAGCGAGGTGCCACACACGGTGGCCATCGACGACGAACCGTTGGACTCGGTGATCTCCGAGACGACGCGCAACGTGTAGGGGAACTGGTCTGATGTCGGCAGCATCGGGCGGATCGCGCGCCAGGCCAGCTTGCCGTGGCCGATCTCGCGGCGGCCGGGCGAACCCATGCGACCGGTTTCACCAACCGAATAGGGAGGGAAGTTGTAGTGAAGGAGGAACTTCTCCTTGTACATGCCGGTCAGCGAATCGACGTACTGCTCGTCCTCGCCGGTGCCGAGCGTGGCGACGACCAGCGCCTGGGTCTCGCCGCGGGTGAACAGCGCCGAGCCATGGGTACGCGGCAGGACGCCGACTTCGGAGACGATCTTGCGGACCGTCTTCAGATCGCGGCCGTCGATGCGCGAACCGGTGTCGAGGATGTTCCAGCGCACGACCTTGGCCTGGAGCTCCTTGAACACGGTGCCGATCTGCTCGGACGTGTATTTTGCTTCTTCGCCTTCTGCGGGCGCGAACGCAGCCTTGACCTTCGCCTTTACGGCGTCGACGGCGGCATAGCGCTTCTGTTTGTCGGTGATCTTGTAGGCGTCGCGAAGCTCGCCTTCGACGATCTTCAGCATCTCGGCTTCAAGCGCCGAATAGTCTGGCGCGGTGAAATCGCGCGGGTCCTTGGCGGCGACCTCGGCCAGCTTGATGATCGCGTCGATCACCGGCTGGAAGCCGCGATGGCCGAACATGACGGCGCCGAGCATCAGATCCTCGCCGAGCTCCTTGGCTTCGGACTCGACCATCAGCACGGCGTCGGAGGTGCCGGCGACGATCAGGTCAAGCTTGGATTCCTGCATCTCGTCGACATGCGGATTGAGCACATATTCGCCGTTGATGTAGCCGACGCGGGCGCCGCCGATCGGGCCCATGAAGGGGACGCCGGACAGCGTCAAGGCCGCCGAGGTGGCGACAATCGACAGGATGTCCGGATCGTTTTCGAGATCATGCTGGACGACGGTGACAACGATCTGCGTGTCATTCTTGTAACCGTCAGCGAAGAGCGGGCGGATCGGACGGTCGATGAGACGGGAGACCAGTGTTTCCTTTTCGCTCGGACGGCCTTCGCGCTTGAAATAGCCGCCCGGGATCTTGCCAGCGGCATAGGTCTTTTCCTGGTAGTTGACGGTCAGCGGGAAGAAATCGAGGCCGGGCTTCGGTTCCTTCATCGAAACAACGGTGGCGAGAACCTTGGTTTCGCCGTAGGTGGCGAGCACCGCGCCGTCAGCCTGGCGCGCGATCTTGCCGGTTTCGAGGATGAGCGGGCGGCCGCCCCATTCGATTTCCACTTTGTGGTGATTGAACATGTCTTGTCCTTCATATGCGGAAAGGGCCGCGCCGTTTCACCGTGCGCGAGTTCCCCTTTCCCTTGGCTTCGTTTCTCGGGCAGCCACGGGCAAGACAACGGGAAGCTCGGGTAAATCCGGCGCGGTGGCCGCGCGAGCGTCCTGCAATCCTGCCCCATGACCGTCCATGGGCGGTTTCGAATGGCCCTGTGCTATCTCGAAACCGGGTCTGGCCAATCGATCCGACTGGCCTTGCGCATGATCCCGAAAACCGCGGCCTTCGGAAAATGCCTTGCGCAAATTCAAAGTTTCAGAGCGTCCTATGTGCGCGTCCAAATCGATGCGCGGCGCTCTACTTCCTTCATTAGAGCAATGGACTGCTCCAATGCGCGACCGGCGGGCTCTCGAAAGAACCCGCCGGTCAATTCGTCAACGGCGCAGACCGAGCTTCTCGATCAGCGTCTGATAACGCGCGTCATCCTTGCGCTTGAGATAATCAAGCAGGCTGCGGCGCTGGGAGACGAGAGCAAGCAGACCACGGCGGGAATGGTTATCCTTCTTGTGGTCCTTGAAATGGTCGGTCAGGTTCTTGATGCGCTCGGAAAGGATGGCCACCTGGACTTCCGGAGACCCGGTATCGCCCTTGGCGGTTGCGAATTCACCCATCAATTCTTTTTTGCGCTCGGCAGTAATCGACATCGTGTTTTTCCTTATCTGTTTGAGGAAACGGGACGCCCTCGGCCGGGATGTCGTCCAGCAGGGGCCGGTACAAGCAACATGTCATTGCACGATGCTGCGGCGCATATAGTGCAATTCCCCAGAAAACACCAGCCCAATTCACAAGCCGGCTTTTTGCTGCACAAACGAAGATTCCCTTCGGCTAAAGCCACTTCTTCCATCTGAAGAAGGCGACAAGCCCGAGCGCGACAAGGGCCATGAACACGAGCGCTGCCGGATAGCCGTATTGGGCCTTCAGCTCCGGCATGTTCCATGGCGAGGTTTCGGGATCGAAGTTCATGCCCCACACGCCAGCGAGAAAGGTTAGCGGGATGAAGATCACCGAGACGATCGTCAGATAACTGATGACGTCGCTGGTGCGCGCCTGGCTCAGCGACAGATGCATCTCGATCAGACCGGTCAGCATGTCGCGCTGGGTCTCGACCAGTTCGATGAGCCGAAGCGAGTGATCGAGCGTGTCGTTCAGGAAAATCTTGGTCTCGGGCTTCACGTAGGACACGTCGTTGCGGATCAGCGTCGCCAGCGCATCGCGCATCGGCCAAAGTACCCCCTTCAGCACATTGGCGTCGCGCCGCAACTGGTGAAGCCGCCGCATCTGGTGTTTGTCCGCCGCGCGCAGCATCTGGTCCTCGATGCTGTCGACCAATTCGCCGGCAGTCTCGATCGGCGGGAAATAGCTGTCGACAATAGCGTCGATCAGCGCATAGGCGAGATAGTCGGCGCCGCGTGTGCGCAACCGGTTTGGCGCCGAGCTTTCGATGCGCTTGCGCACGGGATCGAACGGATCGCCTTCGCGCTCCTGGAAGGTGACGACGAAGTTCCTGCCGAAGAAGACCGCGATCTGCTCGTAACGATGCGCGGTGACGTCGTCGATCATCCTGACGACGACGAAGGCATGGTCCTCAAAGAAATCCACCTTCGGCCTCTGGCCGGTGTTGACGACGTCTTCCAGCGCCAACGGATGCAGGCTGAAAATCCGGCCGATCTCCTCGATCACCGGGATGTTGGCGAGACCGGTGCAATCGAGCCAAATGACCGGCCATGTGTGGCAATGAGCGTTGACGTCGTCGATGCTGGCATTTTCGATTGTCTCGAATTTGTCGGGCGACATCAGTGTCAGTCGCAGTTCGCTGCGCCGCGCCGCCGGGTCGGCGATCAGTGTGCCCGGTGATGCGCCGACCGGCGGCCGCCGTGCTGTCACCGGCGCCCGCTTCTTGATCGTCTCGGCCTTTGCCATGTGCCCCTCGGATGTTTAAGTCTCATCGAGATTAGACGACGGGACTCACCCGGCAAAGACCCGCTTCGGCTTGAACATGCCTTGCTCGATGGCGCCGATGGCGACCAGCTTGCCGCGCGCCGTAGCGCAGGCTTCCTCGGCTTCCACTGGCGCGTCGCGGCCACGGATGATGACCGGATTGCCGAGGCGGATTTTTGTTGCAGCGTCGTCGCTGATCGCGATCTGCGGCAGGCAGTCGAGCGCGGCTGAGGTGTCGACCAGAAGCGCGTCGATGGCGTCGAAATCGACCGGCACCATGTCCGCTGAATCCGAATCTTCATCGCCCTGTTCGCCGAAGCGGGCGGCTTCCAGCTCGGCGAGGGTGACAAAATCTTCCTGCGTGAACGGCTCGACCTCGATCCGGCGCAGTTCGGCGATGTGGCCGAAACAGCCGAGGTCGCGGCCCATGTCGCGGGCCAGCGAGCGCACATAGGTGCCCTTGCCGCATTCGACCTCGAAAATGGTGCGATCAGCACTGTGCTCGATCAGATCGAGACGGCCGATCTCGACTTCCCGCGCCGGGATGTCGACCGTCGCGCCGTCGCGGGCAAGGTCATAGGCGCGCTCGCCGGCAATCTTGATGGCCGAAAATTGCGGCGGCGTCTGCATGATGACGCCGGTGTATTTCGGCATCAGCAAAAGCACATCGGCTTCAGCCGGACGCTGGTCGGAGCTTTTCGTCACCGGCCCTTCGAGGTCATCGGTCGAACGCTCCTCACCCCAGGCAACAGTGAAGCGGTAGACCTTGGCGCCATCCTGGACATAGGGCACGGTCTTGGTCGCTTCGCCGAGCGCAATCGGCAACATGCCGGAAGCGAGCGGGTCGAGCGTGCCGGCGTGGCCGGCCTTTTCAGCCTGGAACAGCCATTTGATCTTGGAGACGGCTTCGGTCGAGCCCATACCGACGGGCTTGTCCAGCACCAGCCAGCCGGAGATCGGCCGGCCCTTCTTCTTGCCGCGACGCGCCACTATTTTTCGTCCTTGTCGTTGTCTTTATTCTGGTCGTCAGTCTGGGCATCTGTGCCGAGATCGCGCGCCACTTCGGGCGAGTGCAGCAATTCGTTGATCTTCTGGAAATTGTCGTAGCTGGTGTCGAGCCGGAAGCGGAATTCCGGCATGTACTTCATCTGCCGAAGCGCGCCGGAAACGCGGCCTCGCACGAATTTCGCATGCTTGTTGAGCGCCCCGACCACGGCATCGGCATCGCCAGCGCCGAGCGGCGAGACGAAGGCGGTGGCGATCTTCAGATCGGGCGACATGCGCACTTCCGAGACCGAGACCACCGTGTTCTCGATCAACGGATCGAGGATCTCGCCGCGCTGCAATATCTCGGACAGCGCATGGCGCACCTGTTCGCCGACGCGCAGCATGCGCTGGGATGGGCCAGCCGTTGATGGTCTAGGCATGGAAATCTCTTCTCTCAGTGCGGGTTCGAACCGCCTCAAACCGTTGACTTAGCGCCGTTGACCCGGCTTGGCTACCCCGAAGGAGCCTGGACCTCGCTAATGCAAGGTGCGTGGCACTGAATGCTCTGTCTCCTGGTCGGCCTGCAATGAGGCCATGAACGAAACGATCCTGTCGTACTCGGCTTTCAAATCGCTCTCGGACCCAAAGGCACTCATCGGAATAAACCAGCCACCCTCTTGCGTCACGAAACCGATGCCGAATTCGGTCAGTGTGACTTGGCTTACGGATTTCCACCCGATGTGGATCTCTGTGTCTGCGGCACGCTTTGAGATGCCGGTGGCGTCCACTCGGATCATGGTGGGTTCAGGCTCGAAATGAGCAACCTCGATTCGTCTCACCAGAATCGGACCGAGATTGGTCATGATGCCTGTGACAATTGTCATCATGCCCACAACTCCCACGACTCCAGCCAAAGCACCGAAACCGTCGAGGTAGTTTGTGGCAAGCATAAGCGGAACGCCAATGAGAAGGCAGTATGACAACCGTCTCAGGGCGCTGAGACGACTTTCGCTCCGCGCCCTTGAGTAGACCCCTGAAAAATCGGCAGGAGACAGAACAAAGCGGTACTCAAGGCTTCGTTCTTGCTCCATATGCCGACACTACAGCGTCCTGGTCACCATCTCGACGCGGAAGCACTCGATGACGTCGCCGACGCGCATGTCCTCGTAGTTCTGGAAGGCCATGCCGCACTCCTGGCCGCCCGGGACTTCCGCAACTTCGTCCTTGAAGCGCTTCAGTGTCTTCAGCGTACCTTCGTGGATGACGACGTTGTCGCGAATCAGGCGGACGCCGGCGCCGCGCTCGACCTTGCCTTCGGTGACACGGCAGCCGGCGATCTTGCCGACCTTGGTGATGTCGAAGATCTCGAGGATCTCGGCATTGCCGATGAAGGTCTCGCGACGCTCCGGCGAGAGCAGGCCGGAGAGCGCCGCCTTCACGTCATCCACGAGATTGTAGATGATGGAGTAATAGCGGATCTCGATGCCGGCCGCGGCCGCTGCCGCACGCGCCTGCACATTGGCGCGGACGTTGAAGCCGATGATCGCAGCCCCCGAGGTCTCCGCCAGCGACACGTCGCTTTCGGTGATACCGCCAGCCCCGGCGTGGACGATGCGCGCACGCACCTCGTCGGTGCCGAGCTTGTCAAGCGCCGCGTTGATCGCCTCGATCGAGCCCTGCACGTCACCCTTGATGACCAGCGGGAATTCCTTCAGCCCGCTCGTCTGCAGCTGCGACATCATCTGTTCGAGCGAGCCACGCTGGCCGGCATGCTTGGCCACCGCCTTCTCGCGCGCCAGACGCTGGCGGTATTCGGTGATCTCGCGGGCGCGGGCTTCATTGTTGACCACGGCGAAGCGGTCGCCGGCCTGCGGTGTTCCCTGCAGACCGAGCACCTCCACCGGCATCGCCGGCGGCGCTTCCTTGATCTGCCCACCGCGGTCGTTGACCAGCGCGCGCACCCGGCCCCATTCGTTGCCGGCAACGAGGATATCGCCGGGCATCAGCGTGCCGGTCTGGACCAGCACGGTAGCGACGGGACCGCGGCCCTTGTCGAGCTGGGCTTCGATGACGACGCCCTCGGCGGTGCGGTCCGGGTTGGCCTTCAGGTCGAGGATTTCGGCCTGCAGCAGGATCGCTTCGAGCAGCTTGTCGAGATTGGTGCCCTTGGTCGCCGACACTTCGACGTCCAGCACCTCACCGCCCATCGATTCGACGAAGACTTCGTGGCGCAGCAGCTCCGAGCGCACTTTCTGCGGGTCGGCGTCATGCTTGTCGATCTTGTTGATCGCGACGATGATCGGAACGCCAGCCGCCTTGGCATGGCTGATCGATTCGATCGTCTGCGGCATCACGCTGTCGTCGGCCGCCACCACGAGGATGGCGATGTCCGTCGCCTGCGCGCCACGGGCGCGCATCGCCGTGAAGGCGGCGTGGCCGGGCGTATCGATGAAGGTGATCTTGTGACCGTTCTTCTCGACCTGATAGGCGCCGATATGCTGGGTGATGCCGCCAGCCTCGCCTGACACGACATTGGCATTGCGGATGGCATCGAGCAGGGACGTCTTGCCGTGATCGACATGGCCCATGATCGTCACCACCGGCGGCCGCGATTCCAGATCTTCTGGGCGATCGGCGATGTTGAACAGGCCTTCCTCGATGTCGGACTCGGCGACGCGGCGAACCGTATGGCCGAATTCGGTGGCGACCAGCTCGGCCGTGTCGGCGTCGATGACGTCGCCCGGCTTCAGGATCTGACCCTGTTTCATGAAGAACTTGACCACATCGACGGCGCGCTCGGACATACGCTGCGCCAGTTCCTGGATGGTGATGGTTTCGGGCAGTATCACTTCGCGCATGACTTTCTCGCGCGGTTCATTATGCAGCGCGCGCTTGAATTTCTCCTGACGCCGACGCATCGACGACAGCGAACGCGCTCGCGCATCCTCATCGGAAAGTGCGGCATTCAGCGTCAGCTTGCCGCGGCGGCGATCTTCCTCGCCCTTGGTCGGCTTGGCCGGACGCGCCACTTCGGGCGTGACCGGACGGCGCACCGGGGCACCGGCGCCGGTCCGCTTCGGCTTGATGTCCTCGTCGTCGACTGTCGCCAGTTCGGCGGCCAGCGGCGCGCGGCGGCGCGCCTCTTCCTCGGCACGCCGGCGGGACTCGGCCTCGGCCTGCAGCCGGGCTTCTTCCTCGGCCTGGCGGCGCGCGGACTCCTCGCGCTCGCGACGGCGGCGCTCTTCATCCTCGGCGCGGCGCTTGGCCTCGTCGATGGCGCGCTGGCGATCCTCGACGTCGCGCACCTTCGAACCCTCAAGGGCCCGGCGGCGCGCCTCCATCTCATTGCGCGACAATTCGTTCAGCACCATGCCGCCGCGTTCGACAGGCGGCGGAGGCGGCGGCGCCTTGGGCGCTTCCTGCACAACAGGCGCCGCCGCGACCGGCGGCTTCGGCGTGAAGACGGACACAGGGGCAGCAGCCGGCTCCGGCTTGTCGCCGGGCAGCGAGAACTTGCGCTTCTTGGTCTCGACCACGACCGCCTTGGTGCGGCCATGCGAGAAGCTCTGGCGCACGGTGCCCTGTTCCATACCGGGGCGCTTCAGCGTCAAGGTCTTCTTCGGCGTAACACTCAACGTCTTGTCGTCGCCCGATTTCGTATCGCTCATTCCATATCCTCTGCGGCATCATCTTCGTCAGCAACGGCCGCAAGCATTGCCAGATCGTCCGGGGAACCGCCCCGATACCGGTCGAGCGCAACCATGCGCTTCTGGACCGCCCTACCCGCGTCTCCCGCGAGAACGGCAGCATGTATCACATTTGTACCCCCCAATGCCAAGCTCAACTCGGCCTCGGAGAAAAGTTTGTAGGCGTGGATGGCGGGGCCGCCGAGGTGGACGGTTGCCCGTCGCGCCTGGCTGATCTTGCGGACGCCGTCATCTGACGCTTCGGTCGCGTGCAACACGAAAAGCGCCAGCCCACCACGCACCGCGCTCTCGACCTTGGTGGCGCCGAGCGCGATCGCGCCTGCCTTGCGGGCAAGACCGAGCATGCCCAGAGCGTATCTGGAAAGCAGCCCGTCGACCATGCCGCCGAGATCGGTCGGCACGGTCACCTGCGCCTTGAAGGCGCGAGCGAACAGGTTTTTCGCTGCCGCCTTTTCGATATGTAAGCGGTCGGCGGTCACCCAGCAACCGCGGCCGGGCAGGCTTTTCTTGATATCCGGAACGACGGCCGAATCCGGACCGACGACGAAACGGATCAATTCATCCGGTTCGGCCTGTCTGCGCGTGACGATGCAAGTGCGATCGTTCATCTCGTCCAAGGGCGGGTTGTGTGCGATGCGGTTTCACCTCACGCACCGACGGCTTCGTCAGCCGTCACGTCTTCGGCTGCAAGCTCGTCTTCGGTGATCCAGCCGGCCTTGAGGCGGGCAGCCAGAACCATCTGCTCGGCATCGGCGCGCGACACGCCGTGACTGGCGAGCACGCCCGGGAACACCTTCGTCTCGCCGTCCTTGCGTTCCTTCCAGCCAGTCAGGTCATCGGCCGCATAGCCGGCGAAATCCTCGATCGTCTTCACGCCGTCTTCGCCGAGCGTCACCATCATGGCGGTGGTTACGCCAGGAATCTCACGCAGCTCGTCCTTGACGCCCAGCGCTTTGCGCTTCTCGTCATGCTCGGCTTCGATCTTCTCCAGATACTCGCGGGCGCGGGCCTGGATTTCCGAGGCGGTGTCCTCGTCGAAGCCGTCGATCGATGCGATCTCGTCGGCATCGACATAGGCGACTTCCTCGACGCTGGTGAAGCCTTCGGAGGCAAGCACCTGGCCGACCATCTCGTCGACGTTGAGCGCATCCATGAACAGAGCCGAGCGTTCGACGAACTCCTTCTGGCGGCGCTCGCTCTCTTCCTGCTCGGTCAAGATATCGATATCCCAGCCAGTGAGCTGCGAGGCGAGCCGGACGTTCTGGCCGCGGCGGCCGATGGCCAGCGACAGCTGGTCGTCCGGCACCACGACTTCGATGCGTTCGGCGTCCTCGTCGAGCACGACCTTGGCGACTTCCGCCGGCTGCAGCGCGTTGACGATGAAGGAAGCGGCCGAAGGCGACCACGGAATGATGTCGATCTTCTCGCCCTGCAATTCGCCGACCACCGCCTGAACGCGGCTGCCGCGCATGCCGACGCAGGCGCCGACCGGATCGATGGAACTGTCACGCGAGATGACGGCGATCTTGGCTCGCGAACCCGGATCGCGGGCGACCGACTTGATCTCGATGATGCCGTCGTAGATTTCCGGCACTTCCATAGTGAACAGCTTAGCCATGAACTGCGGATGGGTGCGCGACAGGAATATCTGCGGACCGCGCTGCTCGCGACGCACGTCATAGACATAGGCACGGACGCGATCGCCATATTTGTAGTTCTCGCGCGGGATCAGCTCGTCGCGGCGGATGATCGCCTCGCCGCGGCCGAGATCGACGATGACGTTGCCGTATTCGACGCGCTTGACGGTGCCGTTGACGATCTCGCCGATGCGGTCCTTGTACTCGTCATACTGGCGGTCACGCTCGGCCTCGCGCACCTTCTGCACGATAACCTGCTTGGCCGACTGGGCGGCGATGCGGCCGAAATCCATCGGCGGCAGCTGTTCGGCAATGAAGTCGCCGAGCTGGGCGTCGGGATTGCGCTCGCGCGCCGAGGAAATGGCGATCTGCGTCGCATAGTCGTCGACTTTCTCGACCACTTCCATCAGCCGCTGCAGCTTCATCTCGCCGGTATTCGGATTGATGTCGGCACGGATGTTGGTTTCCTGGCCATAGCGCGATCGCGCCGCCTTCTGGATCGCATCGGCCATGGCGGCGATGACGATCGACTTGTCGATCGACTTTTCACGCGCGACCGCGTCGGCGATCTGCAGCAGTTCAAGCCTGTTTGCGCTTACAACCATCTTTTTTCTCCTGAGCTTGTTGCCGAGACTTTGCGCCCGGCAGCCCAATCACATTTCCTGTTCGGTTTCATCTTCCGCGCCCGCCTCTGCGCCGTCTGGCGCGTCTTCGGGTTCGCCGCGGCGCTTCTTGGCTTCCTTGCGCGCCCTGTTGTCCTTCGACAGTGCGTCGCGGATAAGGTCGTCGGTCAGGATCAGCCGTGCTTCGGCAATCGCATCGTAAGGCACACGCACCGTCGGCTGTTCGCCATAAGCCGCCTTGTCGCGCTCGATCAGCACGCCGTCCGCGTCGCTCTCGGCGATCTTGCCCTTGAAGCGCTTGCGGTCGGCAACAAGGACCGAGGTTTCCATCTTCACCAGATGACCCGTCCAGGTCGCGAAATCCGACTTGCGGACCAGCGGCCGGTCGATTCCCGGCGACGACACTTCGAGATGATACGCCTTTTCGATCGGATCATCGACATCGAGCGCCGGCGACACTGCCCGGCTGACCTCTTCGCAATCCTCGACTGTCATGGTGCCGTCCTCGCGTTCGGCCATGATCTGCAGCGTCAGCCCGTTCTGGCCTGTCAGATGCACCCTGACTAGGCGAAAGCCGATGGCACGCAGCACCGGCTGCACGATCAGCGCGATGCGCGCATCGATGCCGCTTTCGCGGATGATGCGGTCGTCGCTGTCGGGTACCGTTGCAGTCATTCGATTCCTGTCGCTTCATTGGCGGTCGGAAGGTAATAAAAAAGAGCGGGACCGGGTGGACCCACTCTTCGCCATACCGACCAAGAATTTGAGGCTGATATAGACGATCGCGGCCGTTGTTTCAAGTCCGCATGCAGGGCTCATGCAGGGCTGGGGCGAAAAGGGCCCGAAGCGGCAGCGTTGCACAGGGCGCATGGCGGCCATGCGCCAACATCCCTGTGATATCAGACAACACGCGTCTATCTATGTTGCGCTGCACAAATTCAATCACCCATCGCAGCAGGCGAAAGGGCATAATCATGACCAACCGCAAGGTTTTCTCGGCCATCGGCGATTTCCTCACCGTGTTCGGCAGCGCCGTCGCTGCTTCGCACGCCGTCGAAGCCGGCCGCAAGCCGCGCGCGCACGATCTGCGCAATCTCGGCATGGATCCGGCCGCCTTCAACAAGATCGGTCGCTTCTAAGACCGGCGACGCAGGGCGAGGACATCTTTGGTCCTCGTCGACGGCAAAGCGCGCGTATGCGCAGCTTAACTATCTTCGAACGAAGGTGAGGTAGGCCGGTCGACGGCCTTCGCGAATGGCCTTCGCCTCGTAGCGCGTACCCGGCCAACCCTCATAAGGCCGCTGCCAGTCGGCTGCCTCTTCAGCCTGCCACGCAAACGCATCATGTGGCCGGCAATGCAGCAGCGTCCAGTTCACATAGCTATCGATATCGGAAGCAAAACGGAATTTTCCGCCTGACTTCAGGACGCGCGCGAAACGGTCGAGATTGACCGGACTGACGAAGCGTCGTTTCCAGTGTTTCTTCTTCGGCCAGGGATCGGGATAGAGCAGATCGATGCCGTCGAGAGAGGCTTGCGGGAGCCAGTCGAGCAGGCGCGTGGCGTCGTCGTCATAGACCCGAAGATTGGCAAGCGGCCGTTCCCTGACCGCCATCATCATCTTGGCCATGCCGTTGACGAAAGGCTCGACTCCGACAAAACCGGTCTCAGGAGCCGCCGTCGCCCGATGCAGCAGGTGCTCGCCGCCGCCGAAACCAATTTCGAGATGAACGGCGCGGACATCGGCTTCGAACAGGCTGCGCAATTCGGCCGGCGGTCCGGCCGTCAGATCGAGCCGGTAGATGCTGAAGCCGCTTTCCAGTGCCGCCGCGTGCTGCGGACGGATGGTCTTGCCGCGCCGGCGACCGAAAAATGCCTCGGTCGCACGGCTTGGCCGGACTTTCGGATCCATGTCTTTCGGATCAATGGACGCCGCGGCTAGGCCGCGACTGCTTCGGCGGGCGCTTCGGCGAGTGCATCCTTGAGCGCCTTGGCGAGGTCGGTCTTTTCCCAGGAGAAGGACCCGTCGCGGCCGGCCTTGCGGCCGAAATGGCCATAAGACGACGTCTTGGCGTAAATCGGCCTGTTCAGATCGAGGTGACGGCGGATGCCGGACGGCGACAGGTCCATCACGGTGCGCAGCGCCTGCTCGAGCTTTGCCTCATCGACCTTGCCGGTGCCGTGCAGGTCGACATAGACCGACAGCGGCTGGGCGACGCCAATGGCATAGGAAAGCTGAATGGTGCAGCGGTCGGCGAGCTTGGCCGCCACCACGTTCTTGGCGAGATAGCGTGCCGCATAGGCTGCGGAACGGTCGACCTTGGTGGTGTCCTTGCCGGAAAAAGCACCGCCGCCATGGGGCGCAGCACCGCCGTAAGTGTCGACGATGATCTTGCGCCCGGTCAGGCCGGCGTCGCCGTCGGGCCCGCCGATGACGAACTTGCCCGTTGGGTTGATGTACCAGTTGCAGCTGTCGGCGATCTTCAGCTCGCCCAGCGCCTCGCGGATATAGGGTTCGACGACGTTGCGGACCTTCTTCGAATCCCAACTGGCGTCGAGATGCTGGGTGGACAGCACGATTTGCGTCACTTCCGCGGCCTTGCCGTCGACATAGCGGACGGTGACCTGGCTCTTGGCGTCCGGCCCGAGCCGGCCGGCATCGCCGTTGCCCTCATGGCGCGCGGCGGCCAGTAATTCGAGGATCTTGTGGCTGTAGTAGATCGGCGCCGGCATTAGGTCCGGCGTCTCGCGGCAGGCATAGCCGAACATGATGCCCTGGTCGCCGGCCCCTTCCTCGCCTTGCCGGTCGGAGGCATTGTCGACGCCCTGGCCGATATCAGGCGACTGGCCGTGCAGCAGAACCTCGATCTTTGCCGTCTTCCAGTGGAAACCGGCCTGTTCATAGCCGATTTCGCGGATCGCCTTGCGGGCGGCCGACTTGAACTTCGCCGGATTGACGAGCGGATGACCGGCTGCATCCATCAGGATGTTGCCGGCCTTGTCCTTCTTGAGCAGGGTCTCGGGGACGCGCACCTCGCCGGCGATGACGACGCGATTCGTGGTGGCCAGCGTTTCGCAGGCGACGCGGACCTTCCAGGGGTCCATGCCGGTCTTTCTGGCCTCGCGATAGACCAGATCGACGATCTCGTCGGAGATACGGTCGCAGACCTTGTCGGGATGACCCTCGGCAACGGATTCCGAGGTGAATAGATAGTTTTGCCGCGTCACGGGTGTCCCCTCTTGAAAAAATATCGGCACGCTGCCGATTGGCGCGCCACGTGTTAGCTGTGCCGGGCGGCGCTCGTCAAGCGGTGCGGCCATTCTGGCATGAAAATCGCGCGTTATCTTGTATCACTGTGACCGGCGGCAGGATGCCGCAAGCGCGCTCAGCTCCAACACGTTGCTTAGCTTCAGCATGTTGATGAAAAAGACTTTGAGCATGGGTGTCGAGCAAAATCGATCCGCTCTCCGGCATGCCCATGGGATGTAAATTCCACGATGCGCGAGATCGCGAGAATTTGCCTGCCCCGCTATCACGGCGTCGCCATTTCCGGCTTACAGCGGCCAAATCAATCGGCCAATCAATCGACTTCGTCGGTGGAAAGGGCCTTCACAAGCTCGATGATCTTGCGGCGTATCTTCACGTCGGCGATCTTGACGAAGGCCCGGTTGAGTTGAAGACCTTCAGGACTGCCGCAGAATTCGACGGCAAAAGCCATTGATGCATCCTCGGCAAATCCGCGGTTGCCCACGGTCTCCTGGCCCGGCGCGTCCTCGAAAAAGAAAGCGACAGGAACGCCGAGTATCGAGGCGATTGCCTGCAAACGGCTGGCGCCAACGCGATTGGTCCCCTTTTCGTATTTCTGTATCTGCTGAAAGGTTATGCCGAGATTCTCGCCCAGCTTCTCCTGACTCATTCCCAACATATTGCGACGAAGCCTGATGCGACTTCCGACATGGATGTCGATAGGATTCGGCTTCTTCTTGTTTTCTTCTGCCATTTTTTCCTCGCCGAATTTTTCCGGCTTTTTGTGTTTTTCTGCCCAAACGAAGCCGGCCGCCAGTGCCCCAACACAACGTACCGACTTCGAGAAATTTCAGGCCGTTACAGTATGAGTTTCTAATGTGTCGACTGTCAATTCGCCCGTAGCCTTTGCCTTACATTGAATGTGAAAGCGGCCAGGGCAAACAGCAACAAGATCAGCAGCCCGTTAATGCGTCTTTGGCTGGAAGAAACGATGGCTTGATTGGAAATCGGCACATGGACATCAATAGCTCCGCGTGCGTCGATCGCCAGCGCGTCGAGGATGCGCCCGCGCGGATCGACGACAGCGGAGATGCCGTTATTGGCTGCGCGCAACAAGGGCACCCCGTTCTCCACGGCACGAATCTGCGCTTGCCTGAAATGCTGGTATGGACCCGGCGTATCACCGAACCACGCGTCGTTCGTGACATTCACAATAAGCTCGGCTGACGATGCGTCAACCGCCACCAGATCGGGAAAGATGACTTCATAGCAAATGAACGGAAGCACGCGGATACCGTCGGGCAGCGCGATCGGATGCCGCTCATTGCCCGCCGCGTAGGTTGTCGGCCCGGCGACGAGCTGTTTGAGCCCGAAGCGGCCAAGCAAGTCGGCAAAAGGCAGATATTCGCCAAAGGGCACCAGATGAACCTTGTCGACGGCATCGGCGATTTCACCCTTGTCATCGATCGCCACCACCGAATTGTAGTACCGCCTGTCGGCATCTGCCGCCGAGCCGCCCTCCTCCCGGACGACGCCGGCGATCAGCATCTGGCCCTCGCCAAGCATCTCCCCCAGCGCGGTCAGCGCATCGGGACGTTCGGCGAAAAAAAACGGCACGGAGGTTTCTGGCCACAGGATCAATTGCGGCTTGTCATGACCAGTCTCTGGGCCAGTCCCTGGGCCGGCCTCCGGCGCCTTGGCCGAAAGCCCCATCAGCGTAGCGAAGATCCGGTCGGGCACCGAAGCGTCCCATTTCTCGCTGAGGTCGACGGACGGCTGCACGATGCGGACGTGGAGGTGGCGCTCCGCCGGCTGCTCGGGAACAGCAAGCCTGATATAGCCGAAGCCGACATGGGCCACGACGAGAACGGCAAGCAGTGCAGCCCCCAGGCGGACATGCCGGCGCGCCGCAAGCAGGGCCGGCAATGCAAAGACGAAGACCGCCAGCGCGTTCATGCCGACCATGCCGGTCACCGACGCGCTCTGCATAAGCAAGGGCACCGGCATCGCCGCGTAGCCGACGGCATTCCAGGGAAAGCCGGTGAACAGAAAGTCGCGCAGCCATTCCGCCAGGCCAAAGCCGAAGGCAAGGGCAGCGACGCGGCCGATGTCGTTGCTCCACAGCAGCCGGGCAACCGCTGTCGCGAAGCCGTAGAAAAAGGCGAGCGCCAGCGGAATTCCGACCACTGCGAAGGGAAGCGCCCAGGCGAAACTGTCGGCCTCGACCAGAAGTGCCGAGCCGATCCACCACAGGCCGGCGAGAAAATAGCCGAAGCCGAACCACCAGCCGATGGCGAAGGCCGGCCGCAAACGCCGGAACCAGCCATCGGAAACTTCGCCGGTCGCGCCGTCAAGGAGCCAGACCAGCAGCGGAAACGAAATAAAACAGACGGCGAAGAAATCATAAGGCGCTTGGGCAAGAACCGCCAGCGCGCCGGCAAGAAACGCCACAAGCGCGCGACGCCAACCCCATAGCAGAATTATCCGACCGGCCAGGCGCTTCATCAATGCTTCCGAGTCGTGCGAATCACGGCAGAAGATTTATCAGGCCGCAGTCTGCGCTCCAAACGCTACCGCTTCAGCCAGCCTGCGGATTGAATTTCGGCGATCGACTCCTTGCGGACGTCCGACAATGGTCGTTTTTGGCTCACAGTCTGGATAGGTGAACGACGACTCAAGCTTCAACTCTCTAAGGTCTGCTGGATAGGTGGGGCGACTGACGCCGGCAAGAACAATTGTCGCACAGGCATCGCGTGCCGGTATATCACTAGGATGCGCGTGATAGAAATGCGTTCAGCCGCTCCAGGACGAGATCCGGGGCTTCGAGCTGCGGTAGGTGACCGACGCCAGGCAGCGTTTCGAACGATGCCTGCGGGATCAGCGCATGAAGCGCTTCGCCTCGCTCCAGCGGGATCCATGGATCGTCCTTGCCCCAGATTATCTTTACCGGACACCGAATTTCCCCGAACGCCGGCTCGGCTTCGGCGGTATATTTTTCGTCGGCTTGCGCGAATTGCCGATAGAAGCTTCCTCGTCCTTCCTCGGCAAGCCACGGCTCGACAAGTTTTTCGAAATCTCCGGAATCGATGTCATTTGCGATCGCTCCTTTGATATATGCCTCCACGACCGCCCTGTGGATATGCGGCGGCAGGCCCAGAAAGGCATCCACATGGCGACCGACATGATCGAAGAACTCCGATCCCAAGGGCGCATGGCGACGACATTCATCAGGACATACCGCTCGAAGTCGCAGCCATGCAGCAAATGCGCCCGTAGCGTCGTCGCTCCGCCAAAATCATGGGCAACGACCATAGGCTGCTCAAGGTCTCAATGCGCAAGCATCTCAGCGAATACTTCTCCTTGCACATCGAGTGAGGTGCGCTGCTCCGCGGCTTTGGCGGATCGCCCGTATCCGGGCATATCGTACCAATGAACACGATACCGCCTTGCAAGGTCTGGAATAATCCGATGCCATGAGAATGAAGACCACGGCCAGCCGTGAGCCAGCACGAGCGCAGGCCCCCTGCCAAATCGACCCGCTGCCACAGCACCCGCAGACGTTTCCACGGTCTCATCGACTTTCCACGACATCAGATATTCTCCCAGAGCACCGGCCCCCCCACCCATTACTGAAACTCAGACGAGATGTTATCAGTGCCAGCCTTCGATCTGCAGATCGCCCAGCCGCACAGCCTCGTCGCGTGGAGCGGAGCGTCACCGAACCGCATCTCGGAATGGACCAGCCTGCCGTGAGCGTCGCTGACCACCATGCTCGGCTCGAAGCCGAAAGCCTTTTCAAGCCAGATCAATGCGGCGCGCGGATCCTTTAGAATATACCTTGAGTCCAAGGTGCTTGAACGGATCCTCGACCGTCATCGGGCGAGCGGCGTCTATCAAGCCTGCTCGGCGCGGACGGCGCGCCGGCGGCGCTCGCCCTTCTGGGTCTCCATGATGCGCACGCGCTTGACGCGGCGCGGATCGGCGTCGAGCACATGGAATTCGAAGCCAGGAATGGCCTGCACCACTTCGCCGCGGGCCGGAACCCGGCCAAGCGTGTTGAAGATCATGCCGCCGATCGTGTCGACATATTCGCCATGCTCGCCGGCGGCGAAATCCTCGCCGATCATCTTGGCGACATCGTCGATCTCGGCCTTGCCGTCGACGACGAACACGCCCTCGCCGGTCTGGGTGATCATCGGCTCGTCCTCGTCATGCTCGTCCTCGATGTCGCCGACCACCATCTCGACGATATCCTCGAGCGAGACCAGACCGTCGGTGCCGCCATATTCGTCGATGACCAGCGCCATCTGGGTACGCATCGCCTGCATCCGCCCCATGAGATCGGAGGCGAGCATCGACGGCGGCACGAAAAGCACCGGGCGGATCAGGGTCAGGTCGCCTATGGTGCGCGTGAGATCGACCTTGGCGAGATCGAGAAGCGTGGCGGCGGCGGTTTTCCTGGTCGTCCTGCCCTTTCTGACGCGGGCGATCTTGGTGATGTGCGCAAGCACGTCGCGGATGTGGACCATGCCGCGCGGGTCGTCGAGCGTCTCCGAATAGACCGGCATGCGGGAATGGCCGGACTGCTCGAACAGCCCCAGAAGATCGCCCAGGTTCGTCGTGATCTCGACCGCCTCGATGTCGGCGCGCGGCACCATGACGTCCTCGACGCGCACCTCGCGCAAGCGCAGGATGTTGTTGAGCATGGCCCGTTCGCCGGGCGAAAAGGCGCCGGCATCGCTCGCCGTTTCGGCAAGCGCGTCGGCGATCTCCTCGCGCAGGCTGGTGCCGTTGCGTTGCCTGAACAGGCCGAGCACGCGATCGAACAGGGAAGGACCGGCAGGCGATGGCTCGCTGGCGAAGCTACCGGTCGTGGTACTCGGACTAGAGCCCTCTTCCGTCTGTTCGGATGGCTTGGTTGCACTGCCGGCGTCTGGGCGGGCGGCAGTCTCAGGTTTGTCGTTCATCGTCGTCCGGTCATTTGATCTTTTTAGTTACGCGTAGGGATCGGGAATGGCAAGCCTCGCAAGTGCTGCGCGTTCAACGGCTTCCATTTCCTCGGCCTCGGCGTCGGTCTCGTGATCGTAGCCCAGCAAATGCAGCAGGCCGTGGATGACGAGATGGATGATATGGTTCTCGACAGGTTTGTCTTCCAGTGCGGCTTCCCGCGCGACCGTCTCGGCGGCTAGCACGATGTCGCCCATCATGGGCGGCAGCGGATCCCCCTTGGCAAGCGGAAAAGCCGGGAAAGACAGGACGTTGGTCGGTTTGTCCTTGCCGCGCCAACCCGCATTGAGACTGCGGATATGGGCATCGTCAGAAAAAACGATGCTGAGTTCGGAACGGCCGGCTACGCCGATTTCGGCAAACGCAGCGGCAACGGCGCGATCGACTAGCCGCGTCAGCGCAGCCTCTTCCGGCCAGTCGCCCGCTTCGACCGCTATATCGATGTCGACGGGAACCGAAAGATCCCCGCCTACAGACTTTTTGTCCTCAGCCATGCGGCCGCATCATCGTGTTTCTTGTTTAAGCATCGGATTGTCCCAAAACCGGTTCCCACTTTTGGGTCCGATGCTCTAGCTTTCGGCGCCCAGGCCTCTCGCCAGCTTGCCGTCGCGGTCGTAAGCCTTGACGATCTCGGCGACCAGCGGATGCCTGACGACGTCGCCTTCGTTGAAGCGCACCGTCACCATGCCGGTGACGCCGTCGAGGATCCTAAGCGCCTCGACCAGACCGGATTTGGTGTTTTGCGGCAGATCGATCTGGGTCGGATCGCCGGTGACGATCATGCGAGAATTCTCGCCGAGACGGGTCAGGAACATCTTCATCTGCATCGGCGTGGTGTTCTGCGCCTCATCGAGGATGACGGCGGCGTGCGCCAGCGTGCGGCCGCGCATGAAAGCCAGCGGCGCGATCTCGATCACCTCGGCGGCAATCGCCCGCTCGACCTTGTCGGCCGGCATCATCTCGTAAAGCGCGTCGTAGAGCGGCCGCAGATAGGGATCGACCTTCTCCTTCATATCGCCGGGCAGGAAGCCAAGCCGCTCGCCGGCCTCGACGGCCGGCCGCGACAGCACGATGCGCTCGACCATGCCACGTTCGAGCAGCATCGCCGCATGCGCCACCGCCAGGAAGGTTTTTCCCGTGCCAGCCGGGCCGATGCCGAAGACGAGTTCGGACCGCTCCAGCGCGCGCATATAGGCGTCTTGGTTGAGCGAACGGGCATAGATCGTCTTCTTGCGCGTCGATATCTGGGCGGCGGACACCTTGCCCTTGCGCTCCAGCGTCGGCAGCGTCAGCTGGTCGTCGGCGGCGATCGCCATGCGAACGGCGCCGTCGACGTCCGACTGGCCGATGTCAGCGCCTTTCTGGAGAATGCCGTAGAGGTTATCCAGGGCGCGGCGCGCCTGCTCGGCGGCCGAGGCAGAGCCCTTGATGGTCAGTTGGTTGCCTCGCGAGCGGATATCGACGCCAAGCTTCTGCTCAAGCCTGGCCAGATTCTCGTCGAACTGGCCATAAAGGGCGCTGGCAAGCTTGTTGTTGTCGAAAGTCAGAACGATGTGCGCCATATCCGAAGCCCCCGAAGGTAGGTTCTGGGGCAGGTTCTTCACTTCCGCAGCGCTCAACCGTCTCTCCTCATCTGCCGAGACCTTCAGGCCAATTCGGCGAACAGGCTGTTGTAACCCGTCTTCGTGATTCGTACCTGGATAATCTCACCGATTTCGCCGGACTTTTCATCAACAATAACCGGCTGCAGCCACGGCGAGCGGCCGACCTTCTGGCCGGCTTGGCGGCCCGGCTTCTCGATCAGCGTGTCGATGATGCTGCCGACCAGGCTCGCGCCGAAATCCTGCTGCTGCTTCAGCAGCAGCGCCTGCAGTCGCTGCAGGCGCTCGTCCTTGAGGGCTTCCGGCACATGATCGGCCATCTCGGCGCCCGGCGTGCCGGGGCGCGGCGAATATTTGAACGAGAACGCCGAGGCATAGTTCACCCGGCGGACAAGGTCCATCGTCGCCTCGAAATCCGCATCCGTCTCGCCGGGAAAGCCGACAATGAAGTCGCCCGAAAGCGCGATATCGCTCCGTGCGGCGCGGATACGGTCGAGCAGCGTCAGATAGTCCCTTGCCGTATGCCTGCGGTTCATTGCCTTGAGTATGCGGTCGGAGCCGGATTGCACAGGCAAATGCAGATAGGGCATCAGCGCCGGCAAGTCACGATGAGCGGCGATCAATTCGTCGTCCATGTCGCGCGGATGGCTGGTGGTGTAGCGCAACCGCGCCAGCCCGGGAATCTCGGCCAGCCGGAACAGCAGGCGGCCAAGACCCCATTCCTCGCCGTTTTCACCTTCGCCATGCCAGGCATTGACGTTCTGGCCAAGCAGCGTCACCTCGCGCACGCCGGCTTGCGCCAGCCGCTCGGCCTCGGCGACGATCTGCGCCACCGACCGCGACACTTCCGAGCCTCGGGTATAGGGCACGACGCAGAAGGTGCAGAACTTGTCGCAGCCCTCCTGAACGGTCAGGAACGCGGTGACGCCGCGCCTGATGATCTCGGCGCTTTTCGGCTGCGGCAGATGCTCGAACTTGTCCTCGATGGCGTAGTCGGTCTCGACGATCTTTTCGCCGCCGCGCACCCGTGCCAGCACGTCGGGCAGCCGGTGATAGGTCTGCGGGCCGATGACGAGATCGACCGCCGGCGAGCGGCGGATGATCTCGGAGCCCTCGGCCTGCGCCACGCAGCCGGCGACACCGACCAGCATCTCGCGGCCGGCCCGAGCCCGTTCGGCCTTTATCTCACGAATGCGGCCGAGTTCGGAATAGACCTTCTCGGCCGCCTTCTCGCGGATATGGCAGGTGTTGAGCAGCACCAGATCGGCTTCGCCGATGGTATCCGTCGCCACATAGCCGTCAGCGGCCAGCGCGTCGGTCATGCGCTGCGAATCGTAGACATTCATCTGGCAGCCATAGGTCTTGACGAAGACCTTCCTGCTCGCGGCAGGCGACGCGACCGCAGTTTCGGCCGCAGTATCGATGTCGTCCCGTTCTATCGTATTCAATTCCATCCGGCGGCTTCTAACGCCTTTTGGTGACAAAAAACAGACGATTCTGGCCGGAGCTTTCCGGCTTACCGGCTCGGGCGCGGATCGGCGAGCGCCGCTTGCGCCATATCGCGCACCTGACTTTCCATCAGCCTTGCCGTTTCCTTGCGGTTGGAGCCCTTGGAAAACGCGACCGGCTCGCCGAAATGCACTTCGACATCGAGCCCGCCCTCTGCCATCAGAACCTTGAGATGCGGCATCAAATCCTCGTCACCGATCCAGGCGGCAATCGGCCGGTGCCTGCGGCCGAGCGGCACGCCATGCAGGCGCGTATAGACGATCGCCACCGGCTGGATGAAGACCTTTTCGGCCGCCCCTTCCGAAATCGCCATCGAGGCGGCGCCGAACAGTGTGCTCTTGAACGGCAGGATCATGTTGCCATCGCTGGTCGAACCTTCGGCAAACAGCACCATGGCGTCGCCCTTGGCCATGCGGCTGGCGATCTCGCTCGCCTGGTCGCCCGACGAGCGCTTGCGCTCGCGCTCGATGAAGACGGTGCGCTGCAGCTTCGACAACATGCCGATCAATGGCCAGCCGGCCATATCGGCCCGGGCGATGAACTTCACATCGACCATCGACCCCAGCACCATGATGTCGGTCCAGGAGATGTGGTTCGATGCGATCAATAGAGGACGCTGGCTGGACAGGGACCCCTTGACATGGATACGCATGCCCAGCGCCCGGATGATGAGCCGGTGCCAGATCTTCAGGATGAAAGTCTCGCGCCAGAGCCCGGACTTCATCGACAGGATCTGCAACGGCACGAGGATCAACGATCCTACGACAACCAGGCCCAGTGCCAGGAAAATCCTGATTTTTCCGATCATCCGCTCTTTGGCCCTGTCCTACTTGTGGCTAGAGCGACGCGTCCAATTGGACGCACAAAGTGCGCTCTAGCATCTTGAATCTGCGCATCGTGCTTTCCGAAAATCGGTTCCGATTTTCGGGGCCGAAGCGCTAGCGAAGATCGCGGCGCATGACAAGCGCTCCGGTCGGGCCGTGCTCCGGCGATCTGTAATAGTTGGCGCGTTTGCCGACCTCGCGGAATCCCAGCCGCCGGTAGAGCGCGATCGCGGCGACGTTGGTCTCGTCGACCTCGAGGAAAAGCGCCTCGGCGCGTTGTGCATGCAGTTCGCGCAGCACCGCGTCCATCAATTGCCAGCCAAGGCCCTGGCGCCGATGGGAGCGCGCCACCGCGACGGTCAGGATCTCGCCTTCGCCGGCAGCAAGCCGCGCCAGCACGAAGCCGACCGGCGGCTTGGCACCCTGTCCGGTCTCACGCGCGGCATAGCCGAACACCGTGTCCTGCTCGAGCAATGCGGCGAATTCGTCGTCGGTCCACGGCCGCATGAAATCCTCGCGATGCAGCACCGACATGGCCGCGCTGTCGGCGATCGTCAGCGGCTCGAGCGCAAAGTCCCTGCGGCGCGGCTGGAGGAAAGGAATGCGCATCAGTTTTTTTGCCTTGATAGAATAAACCCGGCCTGGGGCTTGGCGTCCGCCCCGCGCAGATAGAGCGGTTTCGGCTTTTCGCCTTCACCCGTTTTACCGGCACCTTGGGCGGCATAAACGGCGATGTCGGCCGTGGCACTTGTCGGGCCGATGTCGAAGGCGCGCCCAGCCGACACGGCGATTTGCGTGGCGGCTGTGCCGGCCAGAACCGGAGAACTGTCCGCCGCGATAGTGGCGGCTTGCGAAAGCGTGGTCACGGCCGGACCATAGCGCAGAACCGACACTTCGTCGTAAAGCGCGGCGTGGATCTCCTCGCGGCCGGCGTCAAGCGCGGCCAGCACGGCGCGGCGGGGAAACGTCGCTCTCGCTTGCGCCGCCAGCGCTTCCAGCGTCGTCACCCCGATTGCCGGGATTTTCAGCGCCAGCGCCAGGCCTCGCGCCGCCGAGACGCCGACGCGCAGTCCGGTGAAGGAGCCCGGGCCGGTGGAGACGGCGATGGCGCCGAGGCCGGCATAGTCGGTCCCGCCGGCCTTCAACGCCCCCTCGATAACGGCCATCAAATGCTCGGCATGGCCTTTGCCTAGATCGAGCACCGAGCGGCCGAGCTCCTTCCCGGCCGCCGTATCGTAGACACAGGCGGCGCAGAGATTGGCGGCACAGTCGATGGCAAGCAACTTCATGAGACGGCCGGTTGGAGCACCCGCTTGGGCACAGGGATTCGAAAAACAATTTCCCTGTGCCTGCCATGGCTCATCCCCGCAAGGGGATAATGCACAAATCGTTTGGCGGCTTCGCTTCGCCCTCTCGCCTGAAGGCGGCAACTTCTAACGGACGTAGCCGGTAGGGAACCGGTGCCGGAAGCACTTATCCGACCTGCTCGATGCGCAGCATGTGATTGTCCCAGACATAGTCCGGTTCGGACCGTGTCGCGCCGCCCGCTTCGAGGATTTCGCCAGTGCCGGTCGTTGCCAGGAAGCTCGTCCCGTCGGGCGCCACGCCGCAGACCTCGGCCAATGCATTGGTGGCGACGATCCGGCCGCTGGCCGCATCGATCACCGCAAGCGAGTTGCCTTCCGGCGAGGACACCGCGACGGTGCCTGCGGCGGGGTTGGCGGCGACCGAGCCGATATAGTTCCTGAAGCCGGAGAGCACGTCTTGCGGCATGTCAAGCAGGTGCAATTCCTTGCCGCGCGCGGCGCGGCCGACCAGCAGCGGACGATCGCTGCAAGGCCCCCTGTACTGGCAGCCGAACCAGACCGTGCCGGATTTATCGGTATCCATATGACGGATCGAAAGCTGGTGCAGCGCCGCCGGCAATTCGTGCTTTTCGACGAGGTCGCCGGTGATGCGGTCGACCAGAACATAGGATGGCTTCATCGTCGCGATGTTGAGCTCGGCACGGCCGTAATCCGGATGCGTCTCGATGCCGCCATTGGCGACGGCAATCGTCCTGCCGTCGCCGAGCAGCAGAAGCTCGTGCGGGCCCATGCCATAGGTCGGGAACTCGCCGATGCGCTTGAATTTCGCACGCGCGTCATAGACGCCGACCACGCCTGCGGCATTGTCGAAATCGTTCTCGGTGGCGTAGAGCAGCGCACCGGCGGCCGAAAACACACCGTGGCCGAAGAAATGCCGTCCACTGACGCTGGCAATGGTCAGCGGCATGTCGCGGCCTGTGTGGTCGAAGACCACCGCGAAGGTGCCGGGCTGCCTGGCAAAGACCACGGAGCGCTTCGACACCGGATCGAAGGTGACGTCGTGACCGCGGCCGGGCAGGTCGATAGCATGCAGGACCATGCCGGCCTCGGACAGGATCGCCGCGCCATAGCTGCCGTCGCGCTTGACGAAAGCGGTGGCGAAGACGGCGTCGGCGGCGAGCGTCTTCGCCCATGCGGACGGCGCCATCGCCGCAGCAAAGCCAACGCCTGCGGCCCTGAGGAAATCACGACGATCGATAAAAGGAGTTTTCAACAGACGGTCCTCTCGGACACGGTCTCATTCCTCGACACGGTGATTTTGACAGATCGGACGGCTTCTTGGCGCCCAGCATCCATCGATCGTTTGAATGGATCATCCCAGGCGTTCGGGATTGGCCGAAGCCTCCCCAACTTCGTCATCCTTGGGCGGAGCAGGAGCGAAGCTCCGTCGCGGAGACCCAAGGATCCATGCCGTAATCTCAGCCGAAGAGTACGGCGGAGCAGAATTCTGCACCTAAGCAACGTTCTGAGGTCACGGCTTGGATCCTGGGGTCTGCGCCGCGTCGCTGCGCTCCTTGCTCCGCCCCAGGATGACGAAGCGATGGGCGTTTCGGCCAATCTCCAAAGTGTGCGATCCGTCAACGCAAGCGCGTCCGGCCTGTCAAAACTTCCTCGCCGAGTAACTCGCCCCAAAAGTCGACGCCGTTTCGAGATCATGCTCAATCCCCATCGAGCGACGAGAAACCGGCGGTCAGGCCGAATTCGGCGGTCAGCCTGGTGCCGAACAGGGTCGACAGGCTGGATGTCACCAGCAAGAAGTGGTCGAGCTTCTGGCGCAGCGCCGGATCGGCGAGTGCCTTATCGATCGGACCTCTGATGGCCGTGGCGTCGGCAGCGCCGTTGACGAGCTGAATGTGGATCGATTCCGCCATCCAGCGCGCGTCGGGCGACAGCGCGTCGCCAAGCTGCGAGGCCTGGAACAGCGCGTCCATGCCTGCAAGATTTCCGGTCAGCGAACGCGCGGTGTTTTGTGAGCGCCAGTAGATCGCCTGTTTCGGCTTGTCGGCCTGCGGACTACTGCCCAGAAAGCCTTTCAGGCGCACGTCACGGACCATTTCCAGTTCGTTGATGAAGACGCCGACCAGTTCGGTGACCGCTTCGGTGCCGTCGCGGTAGAGCGCGTTTTGCGGCCCCGGATTGGCCCAAAGCGCGGCAAAACCGTCAGGCTTGTTCCAGGCCTCTCTGACCTCGGCAGCAATCGTTTTGATGTTGCCGGCGACGGCCGCGCCGTAAGCGCAACGATAGGGATCGTCCTTGCCGGCGAGCCGCTCGGCGCCATCGCCGTAGAGCACGAATTCGAGCGCGCCGAGCCCTTGCATGGCGACGCTCTTTGTCGCCAGCTGGGCCGGATCGGCGGCGGTCTGATCTTTACTGGCCAGCACCGCCTGCACCTGCCTCAGGCCGATGCTCTTGCGGTCCGGCCAGAACAGCATGCGCTCCAGCCGGTTGTTCTCGGTTATCGGTCCGGTGCGGATGATTTCGACGACCGACCAGGCATCCACGATGCCGGAGAATTCGGCGCGCGCCGCATCGAGATGGTCCTGCGAGGGGGCGTCGCAAAGCGTGCGCAATGCCTTGATCAGGCTGTCAGCATGGTCATGCAGGCGGGCATAGGCTGGGCGGACAAAGCCGTCGATCGCCCGCTGGATCACGTCGGAAGCCTTCACCGCGGCGGACGCCGGCAATGCGCCAGCGAGGACCAGCGGGAGAACCAGGACAAGCGCAAGACGGTTCGACATCACAACGACTCCAGGAATTTGACCAATGCGTCGCGATCGGCCGCATCGGCGGCGGCAAAGCGGTCGCGCGCCTTCTCCCCCTCGCCGCCATGCCACAGTATCGCCTCGCTCAGGGTGCGCGCCCGCCCGTCGTGCAGGAAGAAGCTGTTGCCGTTGACGGTCTGGGTAAGACCGATGCCCCACAGCGGCGGCGTGCGCCATTCGCTGCCGGTAGCCTCGCCCACCGCTTGCCCGTCGGCGAGACCCGGTCCCATGTCATGCAGCAGAAAATCAGAATAGGGCCAGATCAACTGGAAGGCCTGCGCCTTGTTTGGCGTGTCGCGACGGGTGACGAATTTCGGCGTATGGCAGGAAATGCAGCCCATGTCGTAGAACAGCTTCTTGCCGGCCAGCACATCGGGCCTGTCGAGATCGCGCCGCGCCGGCACGGCCAGGTTTTGCGAATAGAAGGTGACGAGATCCACGACCGGCGGCGGCGCCTCAACCGGGCCAAGGCGCTCCTGGACGCCGTTCGGCATGGCAAGACATGCCTTTTCGGCCCCGCTGCAATCGCCCCAGTGGTTCGGCACTTCCGGCGTCGAAATGCCGATGTCGCCGGCGAATGCGTCCGCCGCTTGCTGTCGGATCGATGGCGTCTGCGCCTTCCAGCCGAAGCGGCCGAGCGTCAGTTCGCCGCTCTGGCCGTCGCGCACGACGTTGGGCTTGCCGGAAATGCCGTCACTGTTGCGATCGTCCGGATCGGCATGGGCGAGAATGTCCGCCGGGGCGATCTGCTCGACCAGGCCGAGGCCGATCATCGGCGGTGTCAAGCGCGGCGAAAGCGTGGTCTGCGGATCGAGCGGCCCGTTGGCAAGGTCGTCAACCGAATAGCTCGGCTTGCGCAGCGAAATCACGGTGCCGTCCGACAGCGTGACTTTCTGCTCCTGGTAGTCGACACGCATCCTGCCTTCGCCCAGAAGGCCCGGAACGGCCAATTCCTGCAACTGCGAGCCGTAGACCGGATCGGGGAAGTTGAGCACCTTGCGGGCGGCCAGGGCTGCTTTCTCCTCCTCGGTGTTCGCCAGCCGCGCCAGCCGCAGGAACATCGAGGTGGTACCGCTGTCGGCTTCCGGCGGACGACCGCGACCGTCCTTCAGATGGCAATTCTGGCACGCCCGCTCGTTGAACAGCGGACCAAGCCCATCCGATGCCTGCGTCGATGAGGGCGACGATACCCAGTTCTTGCGAAAAAGGGCATTGCCGAGCTTGAAGGTGCCTTCTTCCTCGAAAGTGATATTGGCGGAAGATTGCGAGAAAGCGTCCTTGTTGGCATCTTTCCGTGACGTGCCGGCGCCGCCCTGCATCGGCTCGAACTGCTCAGGCTTGGAAAAATCCCTGGTCGGCCTGGTGATGGCGATGACGCGCGCCAGATCCTTCGGCGTCAGATCGGTACGGCCAGTGGCGAGGCCCGCTGGTTCGGACGCGCCGGCCAGCGCCGAGGCCGTAAGTGCGATCAATACGGCAAGCGAAAGCCCGCGAAGGCAGCTGTATCGCGGGTTTTGCTGGGACGGCAGGCCGCAATCCTCGGCCCGCCGCAAGCGGCGCAAGAAATCTAAGGGGCGCCGCATTCCCGCATGTCCCTAATCCGCCTCGTCGGCCGATGCCGCGTTGAGCTGGCCATATTTTTCCTCGCCGATCGAGGCGAGCAGGTCGAGTTGCGTCTCGAGGAAATCGATGTGACCTTCCTCGTCGGACAGCAAATCCTCGAACAGCTTCATCGTCACGTAGTCGCCTGCTTCGTCACAAATCTCACGCGACCGCTTGTATGCGGTGCGCGCGTCATATTCGCCGGCAAGATCGGATTCGAGCACTTCCTTGACATTCTGGCCGATGCGCAGCGGCGCTACCGACTGCAGGTTCGGATGGCCTTCAAGGAAGATGATGCGGGCCACGAGCCGGTCGGCATGGTGCATCTCCTCGATCGATTCCGCGCGTTCCTTCTTCGCCAGCTTGGCGTAGCCCCAGTCTTCCAGCAGCCGGAAATGCACCCAGTACTGATTGACCGCTCCAAGTTCCAGAAATAGAGCCTCGTTAAGCCGCTCTATGATCTGCTGTTCGCCTTTCATGGGTTCTGCTCCCGTATTGGACGCGCAGGCCTCTGACGCGATCCAGGTGTGAAACGACATCCACGCCGCTCGCCTCCGAGCGGGCGTGGTAATTTTCGGTTACCCGAATGATCGTTTCGACCACATTTGGGAAGCAGCCGCAACAGCGACCACGCTTCTGCATGGCATGGTAGATCTTCGCCGGCACGATAAGCTGCCAGGGATCCTGATCCAGCAGCCCGACGATCGTCTGCTCAATCTCCTTCTCGGTGATGATGTTGCAATGGCAGATCAGCATTATTTGCTCTGTATGGCTGACGGCGCGTGCTCGGCACCGTGTGGCTTATTTTCTCAATCGACCCGAAACGGTTTCCACTTTTCTTTTACGCGGACCGTTGGTTCGGGATCATGCTCCGGGCTCCGGACGCCCTACTGAAACACTTTGTCTGGCGCATCGAGACTGTCCGAGCCCTCGAAGGCGATGGCATTGAGTTTCAGGGTGCCGACGGCGCGTTCGATCGACTTTGTCTGGTCGACCAGCGCATCGATCGCCGCCTGGACGGTGGCGTTGCCTTCCGTGTTGCCTTCGCCGATCTGCTGGTCATAGGCCTCGCCGCCAAGCGCCCGCGCCTTGATGGCTTCCATCTTGGCAACGGTGACATCGAGCTTGTCCGACAGTTCCTTGTCGATCGCCGGATCGGCCTCCTTGACCATGTTTGATACCGAAGGACCTTCGACGACGGTGCCGTCGAGGCGCGTGTAGCTGCCCTGATAGGCGGCGCGAATGCCGACGGCATCGTAGAGATGGGAATCGTAGGTGTTGTCGGAGAAGCAGTCATGCTCCTCTTCAGGATCGTGCAGCAGCAGGCCGAGCTTCATGCGCTCGCCGGCGAGTTCGCCATAGGACAGCGAGCCCATGCCGGTGAGGATGGTCGAGATGCCTGTCTTCGGCTCGCCATCGACAAGGTTCTTGCGGGCGGCGCCGCCATCCTTCCACTCGTTGACCATGTCCTGCAGATCGGAAACCAGAAGGTCGCTGGCCGACTTCAGGTACTGCGCGCGACGATCGCAATTGCCGCCGGTGCAGTTGGCGAGATCGTAGTCCGTATAGGGCCGTTCGCCGGCGCCCGGGCCGGTGCCGTGCAGGTCCTGGCCCCACAGCAGGAATTCGATGGCGTGATAGCCGGTCGCCACATTGGCCTCGATGCCGCCGGCCTCCTGCAGCGTGCCGGAGAGGAACTCCGGAGTAAGATTGGTGGCGTCGATCGTCTTGCCGTCGATCTCGATCGACTTGTTGGCGATCACATTGGCGGTGTAGAGCACATTCGCGTCCGACTCGGTGCCGTAGCCGGCGGCGACATAATCGATCAGGCCTTCGTCCAGCGGCCAGGCATTCACCTTGCCTTCCCAGTCGTCGACGATGGCGTTGCCGAAGCGGTAGACTTCGGTCTGCTGATAGGGAACACGCGACGCCTTCCAGGCCGCGCGGGCGGCAGTCAGCGTTTCCACCGAAGGCTTGGCGAGCAGCGCGTCGACGGCCTTGTCGAGCGCCTGCGCCGTGGTCAGCGAATCCTCATATTTGGCGAGCGCAATATCGGAATAGGTCTTGATGACCGCCTCGGCATCGGTTTCCGCCTTGGCCGGCAGCACGAATATCGCTGCCGTCAATGCCGCGGTGGCGCCGATCGCGGCGAGCCTGCCATATCGTGCCGTGATCATCGCTCTCATGATTGTCATCTCCTCGGAATTCAGTGAAAGGCCGGCGCCAAAGGCGCGTGGGCAGGCAATCGGCGCCAAGGCAGGTCCATGCCATTGGGCGAGAAACTGGCCGCGGCATAGCGCGGTTTGCAGAAAAAAGACATCGAAATGCCTCCAATCGAAAGGGTTCAAGGCCCAGACATCAAAGGGAGCGCTTGACGCGCAAGCTTCCATAAAGCGATGAAGGCGCCGGAAGTCAATCAATTTCAAAGAGAAAAGCCAATCGAAACAACAGTTTAGAATTATTCTAAACTGCAAGTGTCAACTTTAGCCGCATTTTGCAGTGTCGTCGTTAAACAGCACTATTGACGGACCGCCATTCCGGGTGCGACCCGCAAGGGCGGTCTTGCGGCGGCGTCAGACAATCGCCACTTGGCCAGACGTCCTAGACTTGGATGAGGAATTGGGGCTGCGATGAAAAACGGTGTGGTCATTGTCGGTGCGGGTCATGCGGGCGTGCAAGCGGCCGCCAGCCTGCGCGAGGACGGTTACGACGGACCCGTGATCCTCGTCAGCGACGAGAACGAACTGCCCTACCACAAGCCGCCGCTGTCGAAGACCTTCATAAAGGAGCAAGAGGCCAAACCGCAGCCGCTGCGCGGCGAGGCCTTCTATACCGGCAGCGCGATCGATTACCGGCCGGGCATCAGGGTCGACCGCATCGATGCCGGAGGCCGCAGGCTCGAGATATCAGGTGGCGGCGTGCTGCCTTTCGATCGGCTCATTCTGGCGACCGGTTCGCGGCCGCGCATCCTGCCGCCGCCCGGTTCGGAGCTTTCAGGCGTGGTGTCGCTGCGCTCGCTCGCCGATGCGCGGCTGATCCGCGAATTGAACACGCAGAGCGAGGATGTCGTCATCCTTGGCGGCGGCTTCATCGGAATGGAAATCGCCGCGACGCTCACCGCGGCCGGCCGCAAGATCACCGTGGTCGAGGCGGTCGACCGGCTGCTTGGCCGGGCGGTGGCGCCGGTCATCGCGCGCCATGTACGGCAGCGGCTGGAAGCGACCGGTGTGCGCATCCTCACCGGCACCACGATTGCGCGGCTCGAAGGCGAGAACGGCCGTGTCTCGGCGGCAATCACCGCATCCGGCGAGCGGCTACCGGCGCAGATGGTCATCATCGGCATCGGCGTGGTGCCGAACGTCGAGCTGGCGCAAGCCGCAGGTATCACTGTCGCCAACGGCATCCGCGTCGACCAGCAGATGCGCACATCTGTGCCCGAAATCCTCGCCATCGGCGATGCCGCCTCCTACCGACACTGGCTCACCGGCAGCGATGTGCGGCTGGAATCGGTGCAGAATGCAACCGACCAGGCGCGTCTTGCCGCGCGCACCATCCTCGGCCATGCGGACGCCTTTGCGGCGGTGCCATGGTTCTGGTCCGATATCGGCGACATGAAGCTGCAGATGGTCGGCCTGACTTCGGGCGGCGACAGCCATGTCGTGCTCGGCGACGTCAACGAGAACAGATTCTCCATCTACCACTATGCTGGAAATCGGCTGCTCGGCATCGAATCGGTCAACCGGCCGGGCGACCATATGCTTGGCCGCAAGATGCTCGGCGCCGGCTTCTCGCCGACGCCGCAGACGGTTGCGACGGGGCCGGACGGATTGAAGGCAGCGCTCGCCGCCCTCCAGCAGGAAGAGCCTGTCCGCGCCGCTGAATAGGGAGCCGCGCCAATTGTCGATGCCGACGCTGCCCCTCATCGCCCTGCCGGGCACTTCTCCCCGTCAAGGACGGGGAGAAGAGGCTTAGCCGCAACGCTGGCGACCCCTCTCCCCGTTTTACACGGGGAGAGGGTAAGGGTGAGGGGCAGCGCAAACGCCCGGGAATATCCGCTCAGGCGGCGCGAACGTCGCGGATCGAGCTTTCCAGGATGTCGAGCGCTTCGTTCATGACGCCGTCCTGGATGGTGATCGGCGCGAGGAAGCGGATGACATTGCCATAGACGCCGCAGGTGAGCAGGATCAGGCCCTTGTCGAGCGCCTTCAGCCGGACCGCATTGGCGATCTCGGCCGACGGCAAGCCCTTCTTCACGTCGTTGAACTCGACCGCGTTCATGAAACCGGGGCCTCTGATATCGACGATCTCCGGGGTGTCGTCGCGGATCGATTGCAGCCGCTGCTTCAGCCTGTTGCCCAGTGTGTTGGCGCGGTCGCAGAGCTTTTCCTCGTCGATCACGTCGAGCACGGCGTGCGCCGCGGCAACGCCGATCGGGCTGCCGCCATAGGTGCCGCCGAGCCCGCCGGGATTGGGTGCATCCATGATCTCGGCGCGGCCGGTGACCGCCGACAGCGGAAAGCCGCCGGCCAGGCTCTTGGCCATGGTGGTGATATCGGGCGCCACTTCATGGTGGTCCATGGCGAACATCTTTCCGGTGCGAGCAAAGCCGGTCTGCACCTCGTCGGCGATCAACAGCATGCCGTGCTGGTCGCAGATCTTGCGCAGCCCCGTCATGAATTCGCGCGGCGCCTCGTAGAAGCCGCCCTCGCCCTGCACCGGCTCGACGATGATGGCCGCGACGCGGGCCGGATCGACATCGGCCTTGAACAGCCGGTCGAGCGCGGCCAGCGAATCGGCGACCGAGATCCCGTGCAGCGCCACCGGGAACGGCGCGTGGAAGACATCGGCCGGCATGGCGCCGAAGCCGACCTTATAGGGCACGACCTTGCCGGTCAGCGCCATGCCCATGAAGGTGCGGCCATGGAAGCCGCCGGCAAAGGCGATGACCGCCGGCCGGCCGGTGGCGTTGCGGGCGATCTTGACGGCGTTCTCCACCGCCTCGGCGCCGGTGGTGACGAAAATGGTCTTCTTGTCGAACTTGCCGGGCAGCATGCCGTTCAGCCGTTCGGCCAGCCTGACATAGCTCTCATACGGCACCACCTGGTGACAGGTGTGGGTGAAGCGGTCGAGCTGCGCCTTGACCGCCTCGATCACCTTCGGGTGACGATGGCCGGTGTTGACGACGGCGATGCCGGAGGAGAAGTCGATGTAGCGGCGGCCTTCGACATCCCAGATTTCCGAGTTTTCGGCGCGGTCGGCATAAATCTGCGTGGTCATGCCGACACCGCGCGAGATCGACTGGTTCTTGCGTTCGGAAATGGCTGAGTTCTTCATGATGTCCCTTACCGGGCCGGCGCCCGTTCTCGTTTGGTGTATGCTCGCAAGTCTTCTTGCCTTATTTCATACATTCCTCAAGTTGGCACTAGCGCCGGATCGTTGGGCCTGCCGCCGTTAACGTCGCGTTCCTTTGCGCCCCCCTCTGGCCTGCCGGCCATCTCCCCCACGGGTGGGGAGATTGGCTGTCATTAATCGCTTCGCCAATCTCCAACGTCGCCGAAGGGAAGCCGTCGACGAAGCTGCCGATCTCCCTCCTTGTGGGGGAGATGGCCGGCAGGCCAGAGGGGGGGCGCGAAGGAACGCGATGCGGGGGAATTGAAAGCAAGCCGCTCACGCAGTCCGCACAAACCCGTCGCTGGCCCGCAAAAGATTGCGTGTATAATCCCTGGTCACACGGCGCTCGACGAGATCACCCGCGGTGAGGTGCTCGACCGCCTCGCCGTTCTGCATCACCATCAGCCGCTCGCACATATGGGTGATGATGGCGAGGTCGTGGCTGACCATCAGGAAGGTTAGCTTGCGCCGCCGCCGGATCTCTTCCAGCAGGTTGAGCACCTCCGCCTGCACGGAAGCGTCGAGCGCCGAGGTCGGCTCGTCGAGCAGCAGGATCGACGGTTCGAGGATCAGGGCGCGAGCGATCGCTACACGCTGGCGCTGGCCGCCCGACAATTGATGCGAATAACGGAAGCGGAAGCCGGTACCGAGCCCGACCTCGTCCAGCGCCCGCTGGATGCGCTTCTCGCCATCGGCAAAGCCGTGGATGGCGAGCGGCTCCTGCAGCAGGCGGTCGACGGTCTGGCGCGGATGCAGCGAGCCATAGGGGTCCTGGAAGACCATCTGCACCTCGCGATAAAAAGCCTTGTCGCGGCGCGCGCCGAGCGCTTTGCCGTTGACGGTGATGCTGCCCGACGCGATCGGCGCGAGCCCGGCGATCGCCCTCAGCAGCGTCGATTTGCCGGAGCCGGATTCGCCGACCAGGCCGAAGGATTCGCCCGATTGCACCTTGAGGCTGACACCCTTCAGCGCGCGAAAACGGTCGAAGATCACTTCCAGCCTGTCGACGGAAAGTGCCGCCGTCATGCCGCCCACTCCGGCTTGCGGTCGAGCACCGGCAGCGGGTGACGGTCGGCGCCGATCTTGGGCATGCAGTTGAGCAGGCCGCGCGTATAGGGATGCTGGGCGCGGCCGAGTTCCGAGGCCGCCAGCTGCTCGACGACCTTGCCGGCATACATGACGATCACCCGGTCGCAGAAGGAGGAAACCAGGCGCAGATCGTGCGAGATGAAGATCAGCCCCATGCCGCGCTCGCTGACCAGCCTGTCGAGGATGCCTAGCACGTCGAGTTGCACGGTGACGTCGAGCGCCGAGGTCGGCTCGTCGGCGATCATCATCTCCGGCCCGGCGATCAGCATCATGGCGATCATGGCGCGCTGGCCCATGCCGCCCGAAACCTCGTGCGGATGCAGGTCGAAGACACGGGCGGGATCGCGGATCTGCACCGCCTCCAGCATGGCGAGCGCGCGGTCGCGCGCTTCGGCCTTGCCGACCTTCTCATGCGTGCGCAGCGTCTCGACGATCTGGCGGCCGATGCTCATCACCGGATCGAGCGAGTATTTCGGATCCTGCAAGATCATGGCGATACGTTTTCCCCGCAACGCGCGGCGGTCGCGGGGTGAGGCGGCGAGCAGATCGATGCCGTCAAAGGCGAGTTTCCTGGCGGTGACCTCGGCCTGCGGCGGGGTCAGGCCCATGATGGCGCGGCCGGTCTGCGACTTGCCGGAACCGCTCTCGCCGACGATGCCGAGCCGTTCGCGGCCGAGCGAGAAGGAGACGCCGCGCACCGCCTCGATCCGGCCGGTGCGCGTTGGAAAGGTGACACGCAGATCGTCGACCTCCAGAAGCGTGCTCGTTCGGTCGCCGCTCATTGGTCGCCACTCATTGGTCGCCGCTCCGGGGGTCGAGCGCGTCGCGCAGGCCGTCGCCGAGCAGGTTGAAGCCGAGGCTGACGAAGAGGATAGCAAAGCCCGGTGCACCGGCCACCCACCATTGGTCGAGCACGAAGCGGCGGCCCGACGCGATCATCGCGCCCCATTCCGGCAGCGGCGGCTGTGCGCCGAGGCCGAGGAAGCCGAGACCGGCGGCGGTCAGAATGATGCCGGCCATGTCGAGCGTCACCCTGACGATCAGTGAGGAGATGCAGAGCGGCATGATGTGGCGAAGCACGATGCGGAACGGCGAGGCGCCCATCAATTGCACCGCCTTGATGTAGTCCGAATTGCGCACGGTGAGCGTTTCGGCGCGCGCGATGCGGGCATAGGGCGGCCAGGAGGTGACGGCGATGGCGAGCACCGCATTTTCGATGCCGGGGCCGAGTGCCGCGACAAAGGCCAGCGCCAGGATCAGCTTCGGGAACGCCAGAAAGATGTCGGTGATGCGCATCAGGATCGCATCGATCCAGCCGCCGGCATAGCCGGCGACGGTGCCGACCAGGAGGCCGATAGGGGCGGCGATGACAGCGACGAGGATAACGACGTAAAGCGTCCATCGCGAGCCGAAGATGACGCGCGAAAGGATGTCGCGGCCGAGGTCGTCGGTGCCGAACCAATGCTCGGCACTTGGCGCCAGCAGGCGCGAGCCCTTGAGGTCGCCGAATGTTGGCGAATAGGGCGCCAGCACATCGGCAAGGGCGGCGACCACCAGCAAAGCGATGATGATGAGCAGACCGAGAAACGCCAGCCGGTTGGCGGAAAAGCGTCGCCACGCCACGTAGGCGCGGCCAAGCCTTGCCTGCATGCGCGACGCCGGCCGCTCGCTGAGCAGCCAGTCGCGACGGCTATGGATCGCCTCAGCGGTCATCGTACTTTGGTCCTTGGGTCGAGCACCCGGTAGAGCAGGTCCGACAGCAGATTGATGCCGATGAAGACCGAGCCGATGACGATGGTGCCGCCGAGCACGGCGTTCATATCGGCGTTCTGCAGGGAATTGGTGATGTAGAGGCCGATGCCCGGCCATGAAAACACGGTCTCGGTCAGCACCGAGCCTTCGAGCAGCCCGGCATAGGAAAGCGCAATCACGGTGACCATCGGCACCGCCGCGTTGCGCAGCGCGTGGCCCCAGATGATGCGTGTTTCCGACAGGCCCTTGGCGCGCGCCGCGACGATATATTCCTGGGCAAGCTCGTTCAGCATGAACGATCGCGTCATCCGGCTGATGTAGGCGAGCGAGAAATAGCCAAGCAGCGAGGCCGGCAGGATGATGTGGCGAAAGGCATCGCGAAACACATCCCACTGTCGCTGCCACAGCGCATCCAACAGATAAAAGCCGGTGATCGGCGTGAAGGTGTATTCATAGACGATGTCGAGGCGGCCGGGAAAAGCCACCCATTGCAGCTTGGCATAGAACAGCACGAGCGCCAGCAGTCCCAGCCAGAAGATCGGCACGGAGTAGCCGACCAGGCCGATGATGCGCACGATCTGGTCGATGATGCTGCCGCGCTTGACGGCGGCCAGCACGCCAAGCGGCACACCAAGGAATGCACCGATCAGAGTTCCCAGCGTCGCCAGCTCGATCGTCGCCGGAAAGGCGCGGCGAATGTCGGTCATGACAGGATTGGTGGTCAGCACCGAGGTGCCGAAATTGCCGTTCAGGGCATTTTTCACATAGATATAGAACTGCTCGATCAATGGCAGGTCGAGACCCATCTCGCGGCGCGTGCGCTCGACGACATTGGCCGGCGCCCGGTCGCCGAGCACCGCCAGCACCGGGTCGATCGGGATCACCCGGCCGATGAAGAAGGTCACCGCGAGAAGACCGAGATAGGTGGTTATCGCGATGACCAGGAAACGGGCGATCGACGACGCGACAGCGACAGCACGGGCGCTGCCGCGCCCTGCCGCCACTTCGCTTTCAACGATGCTCATGCGGCGAGTCCGCCGGCATCACTCCTTGGAGATCTGGCCGACGAAGTTGGTGTCGAAGCTCGGGCCGAGCGCAAAGCCCTTGAGGTTCTTGCGCAGGCCTGCCACTTCCAGCTGCTGGTGAACGATGATGAAAGGACTGGTTTCGAGAATCTTCCTCTGCAGATCCTGGTACATTGCGGCGCGCTTGGCCGGATCCTTCTCGAGCAGCGCCGCTTCCGTCTGCTTGGTCAATTCCGGAATGTCCCAGGCGTTGCGCCAGGCCAGGGTCTTGGTCTTGCCTTCATCCGAATTGTCGGGGTTGCTGGCGAAGGTCTGGGCGTTGGAGTTCGGATCGAAATAATCCTGGCCCCACTGGCCGATATAGATGTCGTGGTTGCGGGCGCGGTATTTGGTCAGCGTCTGCTTGCCGTCGCCGGGAATGATCTCCAGCTTGACGCCGGCCTGGCCGAGCGTCTGCTGGAACGATTCCGCCATGCCGGTCACCGGCTGGGTGTTGCGTACGTCCATGGTGACGCTGAAGCCGTCGGCCAAGCCGGCCTTGGCGAGCAGTTCCTTGGCCTTGGCGAGGTCGAATTTGAACGGATTTTCGTCCAGCTCGCCGAGAACGCCCTTCGGCAGGAAGGTCTGGTGGATCTCGCCGATGCCCTTGAGGATCGTCGAGCTCAGGGCATCATAGTCGACAAGATATTTGAAGGCCTGGCGAACCTCGGGCTTGGCGAGGTTCGGGTTCTTCTGATTAAGGCTGATGTAAAAGACCGTGCCCTTCGGCGCGCTGGTGGTGGTGAGCTCGGCGTTCTTGGCGATGGCGTCGAGGTCGTTCGGCTCGAGGTTGCGGGCAACATCGATGTCGCCGGCCTCCAGCGCCAGGCGCTGGCCCGAACTTTCCTTCATGTTGCGGTAGATGACGCGGGCAAGCTTGGCCTTTTCGCCGTGATAATTGTCGTTGCGCTCCATGACGACGACCTCGTTGGCCCGCCATTCTCGCAGCTTGAAGGCGCCGGAGCCGGCATAGCCGGTCTTCAGCCAGGCGTTGCCGAAGTCATTGTCGTATTTGTAGTCGGCACTCGGCGTGACCGCAGCGACATGTTCCTTGACCAGCTTGGCGTCGACGACCGAGGCGACGGTTGCCGACAGGCAGTTCAGGACGAAGCTCGGCGCATAGGCCTTGTCGACGGTGAACTGGAACGTCGAGTCATCGATGGCCTTGGCCTTCTCAGTGACGTTGTCGCCATTGATGCCGAACTGCCCGATGATGAAGGCAGGGCTCTTGTCCAGCTTGATGGCACGCTCGAACGAGTAGGCGACGTCCGCAGCCGTGATCGGATTGCCCGAGGCGAATTTCAGGCCGGGCTTGAGCTTGAAGGTGTAGGTCAGGCCGTCGTCGGAGACAGTCCAGCTTTCGGCAAGATCGCCCTTGACCTTGGACGTATCGCTGAGATCGAGGCGAACAAGAAGATCGTAGGTGTTGCCGGTGACCTCGGCGGTCGACAGCTCGAACGCTTCGCCCGGATCCATCGAGATGATGTCGTCGATCGCGAAACCCTCGACCAGCGTGTCGGCGGGCGTGACCGCAAAGGCAGGTGCGCCGGCCAAAAGCAGCGCGGACATGGCTGCGCCCGCGAGCAAGAAGCGGGAGCGTAGAGCAAACTTTTCCATCATCATTTTTAACTGTTCCCTGTTTTTGTTGACCTGAGTTCCCGGCTCAGGGTTTTGGCATTTACTTGCCAAATCGAACGGTGACACTGAACCGGTCGTCTTGATGATTTTTATCCAGTTCCGCCTCACCATATCCGGCGGTTTCAAGCGCGGCAACGAGCATTTGCAAAGCTGTTTATTGGACCAGGATCAGCCGGCCGCCACCGCCGAAAGCGACACCCGCAGTGCAGCTATTTCAACGCTGTGACCAGGTCGGCGTCGGGAAAACAGGTGGCGGCGCGACCATTCCCGGCCTGCCACTTGCCGATCGAGCGGCGCGTCTTGAAACCGGGCAGACCGTCGGCGCTGCCGACATCGTAGCCCTTAGCCTCCAGCGCCCGCTGCAAGCCGGCGATATCAGACCTGTGGAGCCCGCCGACCGCACCCCAGCGCCCCGAAAAATTGCTGTCGCCATTCGCGATGCGGTCAGCGCCGTGACCGATGAACAGGGCGTAGAGATCGCTGGTGTTGTATTGCTTCAGCACGTAGAAATTGGGCGTGACGATGAAGGCCGGACCGCTGCGGCCGGCCGGCATCAAAAGAAAGCCTTCGGCCTTCAGCTCGCGCGCCGGAAACGGTCTTGCCGCGACGCGTTTGATGCCCATGTCAGCCCACTCGGAAATCCTCTTGCCCTGGTCCGGACCTTCGAGCGAGCAGGAGACCGCTTCCGACACCGTCACCTCGAAGCCCCAGCCGCGGCCTTTAATCCAGCCATAGTGGACGAGATAGTTGGCGATCGAGGCCAGCGTGTCCGGCACCGAGTTCCAGATGTCGACCCGACCGTCGCCATCGAAATCGACGGCATGGTTCAGGAACGAAGTCGGCATGAATTGCGGCTGGCCGAGCGCGCCTGCCCAGGACGACTTCATCGCGCCGACCGGGGCCAGCCCACGCTCGACGATCTCGAGTGCCGCCATAAGCTCGGTGCGGAAGAAATCCTTCCTGGTCGCCATGAACGCCTTGGTGGCCAGAACTTCGAACGCATCGTAAGGCATTTTTGCCGCGCCAAAGCCGCTCTCGCGACCCCAGATCGCCAGCAGCACCTCGCCCGGCACGCCGTAGCGCTTCTCGATCGCGGCGATGGTCCTGGCATTGGCCGCCTTGCGCGTGCGGCCACCAGCGGTGACAGCGCGGACCGTCTTTTCGGCGAAATAGGCGCCGGGTGAACCGAACTCCGCCTGATGCTGCTTTTGCGGCGTCTTCGCCTTTTTGCCCGGCATCACCAGGTCGGGCAGTTTCAGGTTCGGCTTGACGCCATCGAAGGCGGCGTCGAAGGTTTTTCTGGAGATGCCTTTGGCGCTGACCTCGGGCCAGAGGTCGCCTTGCAGCCAGGCGTGGAACTGGTCGTCGATTTTTGCGGCTGAGGCGGGGCTGGCGAGGAGGAGGGCGACTAGGGCTGCAATGAAAAACGCAGCCAATCTGCAAAGTCCGCGTTCTGTGGCGCCCCCCTCTGTCCTGCCGGACATCTCCCCCACTTGGGGGGAGATTGGCAGCCGCACTGACCGCGCCTTCTCTTCAACGCTGGAGATAAGCGAAGCCTTCGATGACAGCCGATCTCCCCCCTTGTGGGGGAGATGTCCGGCAGGACAGAGGGGGGCGCCACGGAACGCAATCATCTCAAGAATACCTCCCCCCAACAGCCTCAAAACGCCGTCCGCGAGCGTAGCGCCGCGGCCAGCGTGCCTTCGTCGAGATAGTCGAGTTCGCCGCCGACCGGCACCCCATGGGCCAGCCGCGTTACTTTGATGTCGAAGCCGGACAATTGATCGGTGAGATAGTGCGCGGTGGTCTGTCCCTCGACCGTGGCGTTGACGGCAAGGATCACCTCCTTGACCTCGCCGCCGGCGACACGGTCGACCAGCGAGTGGATGTTGAGCTGCTCTGGGCCGATGCCGTCGAGCGGCGACAGCGAGCCGCCGAGCACGTGGTAGCGGACATTCATGGCAGCCGCCCGCTCCAGCGCCCACAGGTCGGCCACGTCCTCGACGACGATCAGCGTGCCGGCGTCGCGGCGTGGATCGGTGCAGATCATGCAGGGGTCGGATGTATCGACATTGCCGCAGGTCGAGCAGATGCGCACCTTGTCGACCGCTTCGCTCATGGCGGCTGCGAGCGGCGACAGCAACTGCTCCTTCTTCTTGATGAGGTGAAGCGCTGCTCGCCTGGCCGAGCGGGGCCCGAGCCCCGGCACCTTGGCCAGAAGCTGGATCAGGCGTTCGATCTCGGGGCCGGCGATTCGCTTCGACATCTCATCGGTTTATGATTTTTCAACGGGTTTTGGAACACTTCTGCGGCGCGGCTGCTGCGAAACAATCGCTCAGGTTTGCGCTGCCCCTCATTGCCCTGCCGGGCATTTCTCCCCGTATAGTGACGGGGAGAAAGGACGCCTTCGCAAAGACTTCGCCAATCTCAAGCGTGCAGGAAAAGTGCCAAGGTTGCGGCCAGCCTCTTCTCCCCGTTCCACGGGAGAAGATGCCGGCAGGCAGATGAGGGGCGGCGCCGGCGTCGACTGTCGATCGCCTCAGTATGCTTCCAGCGGTCGGCCCTGGCCGGCGATCATCGCACCGATGGCGTCGGTGTTCTCGGGTGTCGATTCAAACGACATCGTCGGCTCGGCCGGCGCCGCCGGGAATGACGTGACAGGTTGCGCACCGGCGGTGCCGCCGAAACGGGCCGCGTCCGGCTCCTGCATCGCCACAAGCGTCGCCTTCTCCGGCGTCGTCTTCTCCAGAGTAGCCTTTGCCGGTTGCGATGCGACCGCGGTCACATAGGTTGCCTTTGTGGGCGTTAAGTCGGCGAATTTTGCCTTGGCGACCGGCGCCGCGGAGGCCACGAGCGTCACTGGTGCGGCGCGCGCCGACGTCCGCGGCGTGGCCTGTGCCACGGCGACCGTCGGCTCGTCCGGCAACGGTTTCCAGTTCCGGCCACGTTTTTCGTAGAAGGCGTTGCCGCCGGCAACCATGGTGTAGTGCATGTTCTTGTAGGGGAAACGCAGGCCGGCGGTGTGAAAGAACATCGTGTTCTTCAGCTTGGCCTTGCGCTCGCCCCTGAGCACCGCCTCGGCGGCTTCCTCGACATCGGGCATCGCCTTCGAATTCATCCGCCGTGTCATCACGCCCGGCGCGAACTGGCCGCGCTCGCCGACCACCTGGCAGATGGTGTTGCCATGCTTGCCGGAGCGCAGCCGGTTCATCACCACCGTGCCGACGGCAATCATGCCGTCACGGCTCGACCGGTTGGATTCGAAGAACATCGCGCGCTGGAGGCACTCCTTGTCCTTCGCTGTGTGACTGTAGGGCCGGGACCTGACGGCATCGGCCAGGCTGGCCACGGACAGGCCGTGCGAGGTGGTCTGACTGCAGGCGGTCAAAAACAGCGGAGAGGTGATGACGCCGACCAACAACGGCGTCTTCCATCGGGTCGCGATCAAAAATATCCCCTCATTCTGTCGCCAGCCCGCCCCTGGGTTGCGGCAAGAATGAGACACTTTCAGGCAAAAAGATGGCAAAAGCGTTATTAAGTGTGCGGAGTTGCCGAATGGACACACCGGCGGAGCAAGCGACCGCCGGATCGCGGCATGGCACTCCATGGCCACTGTAACGGCATGGATCCTAAAATTTGAGGGTCTCCGCAGGAGGCTTCCCAAGGCTGGAGCGATGGGCCCGCTCGACCGGCATAGCTATCAACACACCTTAGAACGGCAGCTTCATTCCCGGCGGTATCGGCAGTCCCGCGGTCAGTGCCTGGGTCTTTTCTTGCATCATCTGCTCGACCTTGGCCCTGGCGTCATTGTGGGCGGCGAGGAGCAGATCCTCCAGAATCTCGACCTCGTCCTCCTTGAACAACGACGGGTCGATCTTGAGCGACTTCATCTCGAATTTGCCGGTCAGCGTCACGCCGACCAGGCCGCCGCCGGCCTGCCCGGTGGCTTCGAGCGTGGCGATCTCGTCCTGCATGGCCTGGAACTTGGCCTGCATTTCCTTCGCTTTGCCCATCAGGCCGAGAAGATCTTTCATCGCGTGGTCCTCTACGATTGATCTGGTTTCTTGTTTAAGCATGATCTTCTCCGAAAACCGGTTCCCACTTTTCGGGATCATGCTTAGGTTTCGTCTTCGTCTGTGGCCGGCTCGATCGGAACCTCGGCCTCCACCGCATCGGCTTCAGGTGCGTCGGGAATGCGCACGTCGATGATCTTGGCGCCGGGAAAACGCGCCAGGATGGCGGCGACGGTCGGGTCGCTCTTGGCGTCGAGGAGGGCGTTTTCGCGTTTGGTCGATTCCATCTCGGCCAGCGTCTGGCCGCCCTCTTCCTTTGACAGCGAGACCAGCCAGCTGCGGCCGGTCCAGGCGCGCAATTTGGCGGTCAGATCGTTGAGCAGCATCTTCGGCGCGTCATCGGTCAGGCTGACGTCGATGCGGCCCGGCTCGATGCGCACCAGGCGCACGCAGCGCTTCACCAGCACCTTGAAGGCCATGTCGCGCTGGGCGTCGGCAAGGGCGACGATATCGGCCAGCGACTTCACCGGCACCGGCGGCGCATCCGCGACCGGCTCCGGCGCCGGAACGAAGGCTGCAGGCATCGGTTCGGGTTCGACCAACCGCATGGTCTGCGCGCCGCCATTGACCGTCGGCATCCGCGTCTGCGCCACGGCGCCGGCAACGCTAGGATTTGCTGGGCCGGGATTTGCGGCGACAGAACTTGCTGGCGCACCATTCGAGCGCGGCGCGCCATTGGGCACCGATGCTCCGCCCTCCAGCGATTTCAGCGCCTCATCAAGTGTCGGCAGGTCGGCGGCATGAGCCAGCCGGATCAGCACCATTTCGGCGGCACTGACCGGCCGGTTAGCGGACTGCACCTCGGGAATGCCTTTCAACAGCATCTGCCAGGTCCGCGACAGCACTCTGACCGACAGCGCCTTGGCGAAATCGGCGCCGCGCCGGCGCTCGTCCTCCGACAGCGACGCGTCATCGACGGCCGTCGGCACGAAGCGCAGCCGGGTGACGAGATGGTTGAACTCGGCAAGGTCGGTCAGCACCGCGGCCGGATCGGCGCCGGTGTCATACTGGTTGCGGAATTCGGCCAAGGCCGCCGCCACGTCACCCTTCATCACATGTTCGAACAAGTCGACGATGCGGGCACGGTCGGCGAGCCCGAGCATGGCGCGCACCGCTTCGGCGCTGACCGCGCCACTGCCATGGGCGATCGCCTGGTCGAGAATGGACAGCGAATCGCGCGCCGAGCCTTCGGCCGCGCGGGCGATCATCGCCAGCGCGTCGTCATCGACCGCAATGCCTTCCCTGGCGGCGATCGAGGAGAGATGCGCGACCAGCGTGCCGGCATCGATACGCCGGAGATCGAAGCGCTGGCAGCGCGACAAAACGGTGATCGGAACTTTTCTGATTTCGGTGGTGGCGAAGATGAATTTGACGTGCGGCGGCGGCTCTTCCAGCGTCTTCAGCAGGCCGTTGAACGCCTGCGTCGAGAGCATGTGCACTTCGTCGATGATATAGACCTTGTAGCGCGCCGAGACCGGCGCGTAGCGCACGCGCTCGATGATGTCTCTGATATCGTCGATGCCGGTATGCGAGGCGGCGTCCATCTCGATGACGTCGACATGGCGGCCTTCCATGATCGCCTGGCAATGCTCGCCCAGCACGGCAAGGTCGACCGAAGGCTGGTCGACGGCGGCCGTCTTGTAGTTGAGCGCCCGCGCCAGAATCCGCGCCGTCGTCGTCTTGCCGACACCACGCACGCCGGTCAGCATCCACGCCTGGGCGATGCGGCCGGTGGCGAAGGCGTTGGTGAGGGTTCGGACCATCGGCTCCTGGCCGATCAGTTCGGAAAAATTCGCAGGACGGTATTTGCGCGCCAGAACGCGATAGGCGGCGGCCTTTTCCGTTCCCGAATTTCCGGCTTCGCTCATTCGCCCGTAAAGCTCCAAGGGCCGCGCCTACAGGCGGCCGATTCCTGCGCATAGTTTCGCCCGCAGGGCTTGGCGCCGTCAATGTCGCGGGAGAAAGGCGAAGAGGTGGGAGGCTGGAACAATGACCCGTTCCGGGCTCGTTAGGGCTGCTTCCTTCCGGACCTGACCCGGTTGGCGAGTGGACCGTCCACCACCAACCTCCCGCTTTCCATATCGGCAATTCGGCGATGAAATGCAAGGGCGCAGGATCAATCAGCCGGGAGTGGCATCGAAAGCTTAAACAAAAAACCCGCCTCGGGGCGGGTCATTGGCGCAAATCAGCACCATGCCGAAACCATTAGCATAACTGCCGTCACAAAGCAACGATTCGCTTGCCGCCTCTTGCGGGCCACCGGCAGCCGCTCTAGCGTTCAAAAGTCTAAAAAACACGACAAAAGTGAAGGAAACGCCGATGTCGCCGGGCCTCGAGGCTGGATTCACGCTGGATGCTCGTCTGGAGGCGGACAGCGAGCAGTTGATGTGGCTCGGCCTGTGCGAGTTGCGGGTGATGAACGACCGCCGCTGGCCGTGGCTGCTCCTGGTGCCGCAGCGGTCGGGCGTGGAGGAAATCCACGATTTGACGCCGCTCGACCAGACGATGCTGACCTTCGAAACCAACATGGTGGCGCAGGCGCTGAAAAGTGTGAGCGGCTGCACCAAGATCAACACCGGCGCACTCGGCAACATCGTTCGTCAGTTGCATGTCCACGTCATCGCCCGCTCGGAAGGCGATCCCGGCTGGCCGGGCCCGGTGTGGGGGCACGGCATGCGCGAACCCTATCAGCGCTCGGACCTGCGCCGATTTGCGCAACAGATAAAGGCGGCGCTATAAGCCTGTCCCGTGTCCATCCTGAAGTTGAGTCTCCATGAGCTTCCGCCTGTTTGACGCGCCCTTGCGCGAGCCGAGCCAGTTCGTCGGCTTCGCCGGCAACATGATCGACCGGCAATCGGAAAACCGCGCCGACGATTCCGTCGAAAAGGCACTCGCCGATCCCTCAGCCAGGCTTTTGCTGATGCATGGCGGGCGGCTCTATCTGAAGCTTAGGGATGGCGGCTTCGATCCCTGGTTCGGCGCCGAGGAAAGCCAGCCACTGCAGGCGTCGCTCGACCATGGCGTCCTGCTCGGTTTTTCCGACAGCGCTCCGGTGCTCGCCGTGCCGGCCGGGCTCGATCCCGAACACCTGCCCGAAACCATCAAGGCCATCGACTATCGCTCGGTCTATATGCAGGGGCTGATCGACGAGGCGGCGGCCGGCGCGATGGCGCAAGGCGCTGCATTGCTCGCCTGGCATGCGAGCCACCGCTTCTGCAGCAAATGCGGCGCTGAAGCCGAAATGCGGGCCGGCGGCTACAAGCGGCTTTGCCCGGCCTGCGCCACTGAGCATTTTCCGCGCACCGACCCGGTTGCGATCATGCTGACGGCGACGCGCGAAAAATGCCTGCTCGGCCGCGGCCGGCATTTCGCGCCCGGCATGTACTCGGCGCTTGCCGGCTTCATCGAACCCGGCGAGACGATCGAGGCGGCGGTGCGCCGTGAAACGCTGGAGGAAGCCGGCATCAGGCTTGGCCGCGTTGTCTACCATGCCAGCCAGCCCTGGCCGTTTCCCTATTCGCTGATGATCGGCTGCTTCGGCGAACCGCTCAACGACGACATTCAGGCCGACCTCAGCGAGTTGGAAGACTGCCGCTGGTTCTTTCGCGACGAAGTGCTCTTGATGCTGGCCCGCGAGCATCCGGGCGGCCTGGTCACGCCGCCGAAGGGAGCGATCGCCTACAACCTCATCCGCGCCTGGGCAGACAGCGCGTAAAACTCATAGGGGGAGCAAAATGATCCGTCACACAGTGGTGTTCAGGCTGAGGCACAAGGACAGCTCAGTCGAGGAGGCAAAATTCCTCGCTGGTGCGAAGATATTGGCGGCGATACCGGGCGTCGAGAAATTCGAGCAGTTGCGGCAGGTCAGCCCGAAGAACGACTTTCGCTTCGGCTTCTCGATGGAGTTCGCCGACCAGGCCGCCTATTCCGGCTATAACGACCATCCTGATCATGTCGCCTTCGTCCGCGACCGCTGGATCCCGGAGGTCGAGGCGTTTCTCGAGATCGACTACGCGCCGCTGAGCTAAGTTCAATCGTTCCGAACGAGCAAGTTCGACCGAGACCACCCCATCAGCCGGTCGGCTACATGCCGGTGAAAACTGCCAATTGAGCGGCAAAAGCACGCTTGTAGGCGGGCCGGGCTTCGCCGCGGGCGACATAGGCGGAGAGGTTCGGATATTCGTCCAGCATACCTGATGTTTTTAACCTGAGCAGCACCGCCACCATCATCAGGTCGCCCGCGCTGAACGCACCATCGAGCCAGTCGGCATCGCCGAGGCGACCGGAAAGTTCGCCCAGCCGGTCACGGATGCGATCCTCGACCATAGGCAGGCGCTGTTCGTGCCAAGGTTTGTCTCGCTCCAGGAGCACGGCGGTTTGGCGCTCAAGGATCGGCGGCTCCACGGTGTTTAGCGCGGCAAACATCCATGAGATTGCGCGCGCCCTGGCATTCGCATCGTCTGGCAGCAGGCCCGCATGGCGCTCGGCGATATGGAACACGATCGCCCCCGATTCGAACAGGGCGAGATCGCCTTCCTCATAGGTCGGAATCTGCCCGAAAGGATGAAGCGCGAGATGCGCAGGTGCTTTCATCTCGCTGAACGAAACAAGACGAACCTGGTAAGGCTGGCCCACTTCTTCAAGCGCCCAGCGAACGCGCATATCACGCGCCAGCCCCCTGCCGCGATCGGGCGACCGTTCAAAGGCGGTGATGGTGGGGGTCATCGGCAGGCTCCAGGTGATTGCATGACGCCGTCGTGCGTCACGGAGTTGATTGAGATCAGTTTCCTCACCTCGCCAGTCTCCTTTCTTCGCTTGTGGCAAGCAAAGGACGAATGTCGCGCCGGGATTCCGACATCTGGGAACTGCTTGTCAATCACGCGTGACTGCCGCAACGGAGGCGCGTAGCGCTCCGGCGAAGTGGGGATGGCCATAGAGGTCGTTGTGGCCCGCCGCTATGGCGATGTGGCTGCGCAGGTCACGCGCAGCCTCGCGCAGAAGTGCCGAACGTGCCGCAGGAACGATGGTGTCGTTCTCGGCGACTATGACGGCCGTGGGCACATCGAGGTCGCGCAGAGATTCCGCAGCCTCCATCCGGTGCCGCAGCAAGAGGCGCACCGGCAGCCAGGCATAGTGGTGAGCGGCGAGTTCCCTCAGCGAGTCGAAGGGGGTGACCATGACGATGCCGCGCAAGGGCCGGGCCGTCGCCAGATCGACCGCAACCGCAGCGCCGATGCTGAGGCCGATGGCGACTATGCCGGCTTTGGCATCGGTGGCCAGGTGGTCATAGGCGCGTCGGGCGTCCTCGAACAGGGCGGCGGCCGACGGGCTTCCGCTGCTCGGCGCGTATCCGCGGTAGTGCAGCGCAGCGACCTCATGTTCTGGGAAGAGCTGGTGCAGCATGAGGGCAAGTGCGTCGGCATTCCAGGCATTGCCGGCGAATCCCAGCAGGAGCGGGCGCGGCTCGGCCGTCTGCCTTGCCGGCAGGCGTACCAGAACGACGCGCTCGCCATCCTCCGTCGTCAGCTCGACATGGCGGACCCCGGCCGGCAGATCGGGTCCGAACGCCGCAAGGCCGGCCGGAAAGATCAGCCAGGACTGAAGCACATACACGACGGCGACAAAAACCGCATACAATCCAGCGACCGCGAGCGTCAGTTTCAGGAGCCACATCGCAGGAATGTCGCCCGGCGCCCGTCACCTGGCAAGGCGCTTACGTCAGGACGCTGCGGGGCTAAAAGCACGGTTCCGGTACGACGCCGATTGTCGAACTCGGCGCTGCCCCTCATCTGCCTGCCGGCATCTTCTCCCCGTATAGTGACGGGGAGAAGGGTCCATTGTCCGAACCGGATAGATAGGTAACAGAATGGACCGATTGCATGGGTGACAGTTTTCTTGTCCGCCGGGAGGACCGG